>JASFGZ010000009.1:0-27852 GCA_050123495.1 Desulfobacterales bacterium | reverse complement strand
TGGGCGCTTTTTTCTTTGGCGTTTTTTGGAATATCAGTGAAGTTATATCTGAAAAAATTGGGTGGCTTCCAACAACGCTATTTGTGAAATTTGGAATTATTGTGTTCTTGCTGCTCTTTTCTTTTGTCATCAAACGAGAGCTTGTCCTTACGAAAGCGACCCCCAAAACAAAATTGATGGTTTTATTAATGGGCAGTATAGAAGCTGGGGCCGTCGCAATTGTTAATTACGGATTGACAATCGGTGATGCAATATTGATTACGCCGATCGCTTCTGCCTTGTCGATAGTAACGATAACCCTGGCCATCATTTTTTTGAAAGACAAAGTCACAAAACTTCAGGGGCTTGGAATGATAGCAGCTATTGCTGGCATAATTGTAACTGCATTTTAAAATCTTGCACGATTATTCTATTGACAGATTTAGCTTGAAATGTTGAGTGTCCCTATTAATCGCAAGAAGGGAGAAACAATTCGCAATGAATGTTATCTGGATAACCTCGGACACATTTAGACGGGATCACATCGGAGCCTATGGCAACAAACAGATTCAAACGCCCTCTCTGGATAAGTTGGCAGAAAGATCGGTCCGGTTCCAGCGGCATTATGCCGCCGGATTTCCGACCATGCCTACCCGAGCGGATCATTTTACAGGGCGCTGGACCATGTCTTTTATGGGATGGTCCCCTTTGCCCTCGAACGTGACCACCCTGGCTGAAATTCTGTCCGCAAAAGGGCTGCATACGGCGGCGGTTGTCGACACGCCTTTTTATCTGCGGGACGGCATGAATTACGATCGCGGCTTCAGAAGTTTTTTCATGGGCACCGGTCAGGAAGGTTCCGGCGCTAAAAAATTAAGAGATGGGCGGCATGAATCACAGGATACGCGCGCAGCCTGGCGCTTTGAAGCCGATTACAACTCACCGCAAACCTTTATCCAAGCCATGCAATGGCTTGAACATCATTACAAGGAAGACTTCTTCCTGTATGTCGACACCTGGGATCCCCATGAGCCCTGGGACGCCCCCAGTTACTATACCGAGATCTACCGGCCAGATTACGATGGCGAAATAATAGAACCGATCTACGGATTCTGGCAGGATGTGCCCGGATTTACGCAAGAAAGGCTCGAGAAAGCGCATGCAACTTACTGTGGAGAGATCACCATGGTGGACACTTGGCTGGGTTATTTTCTGCGACGGTTAGAAAATATGGGCTTAATGGAGAATACAGCTATCATCTTTACTTCGGATCACGGCTTCTACTTTGGAGAACACGGTGGGCTCTTCGGGAAGATGGTTTATGAAATCGGGTCGGATGGGAAGTACCCGACACTGGATGACTGGGATAAGCAGATTGATGGCGGGATATGGGCCTATTCGCCGCTTTACGAGGAAATTGTAAATATCCCTCTGCTCATATTCATCCCCGGCATATCGGCCGGCGTCTACGGTCAGTTAACATCGGCCGTTGATGTGATGCCGACGGTGCTGGCAGTTCTGGGATGTGACCTACCCGATTTTGTCGAAGGCCAATCGCTTTTGCCGAAAATAGACGATACAACCACCAGCGGCCGTGAGTTTACCGTCAGCAGTATACCCTTCGCCAATCCCGGCGATCCGGTCAGGTCGGTCGATAATTTCCTTCGCATGCTGAAGGCCCCGACTGTGACGACAATCACCAGCGGCAAGTATTCCCTCCTTTACAGCCCGGAAGACGGACAGTCAAAGCTCTACGATCTTTCTCTGGATCCCGGTCAGCAGAAAGATATCATTTCAGATCAACCGGATTTAGGCAAAGAACTTCATCAATATCTGGTTAAATTTATGCGGGACACCCACGTTGCGGAGTATCTCTTAAAACCGCGGCTTAAGCTTTGCTTGTAATCACTCCCAATTTAATTAAATACCCAACCGGGCGTGATTCGGCATTTGTTAACAGCGGATCGAGGGCATTTATTTGATTCTGCCTGCTTTAGAGCTTGAATTAATGAAGATTTTATAGTTAGATACGACAAATTCCAGATTGTGGGAACGCCAATATTCACATTTTTCGTGATGCCGATGAAAAGGAGACAATGCGCGGAAAAGCAGCTAAAAAAAAGACTCAAGACCTCTATTTAGTATGCGATATCGGATTTTTTGATCTCAGTATGAATCATGATAATGAACGGAGGATTTTGCGATGCTCAAGGCCGTAAATGTCACCAAACGATTCGGTGAGCTGAAAGCGGTAGACGATCTTAGTTTTGAGGTGCAACAAGGGCAGGTATTCGGCATCGCAGGGCCCAATGGAGCCGGTAAGTCTACCGTCTTCAATCTGATCACCGGATTTTACAATTACGAAGGCAAAATCGAATTTAACGGTCGGGATATTACGGGCATGCCGCCTTATCGGATTGCCAAAGCCGGCATTGCCCGTACCTTCCAGATCCCCCAAACCTTTCCCAGTCTCAGCGTGCAGAAAAGCATTTCCGTGGGCAGCCGCTTCGGTGCCACCGGGGGGCTTGATCCTGCCTATGTGGATGAGGTGATCCGCTTTGTTGATCTTGAACAGGAACGTTTGCAAAGTACCGGCCTTTTAACCCTGTTGGGCAAAAAGAAACTGATGATTGGCGCGTCCCTGGCTACCAAACCCAAAATTCTGATGCTGGATGAACCTATGGCCGGCTGCAATGCAACCGAGATCAGAAGTCTCATGGATTTGATTGTCAAAATCAACCAGGATCTGGGCATCACCATCATTATCATCGAGCACTTCATGAAGGTGCTCACCGAACTTACCGAAAGTCTGATGTGCATTGAATCCGGTCGCATGATCTGCCTGGATGAACCCGCGAAAGTATGCAATGATCCCAGGGTGATCGAATGTTATTTGGGTGAGACTGATGCTGAAAGTACGTAATTTAAATACCTACTATGGTGAATCGCATGTTTTACTGGACGTCTCCATTTACGTGAATCAGGGTGAGGTGGTTGTCATGTTGGGACCCAACGGCCATGGTAAAAGCACCCTTTTGAAGTCCATCTGCGGACTGGTGGAGAATGTCACGGGAACGATCACCTATCAGGATGAGGACCTTAACGGCCTGGCCACCGAGAAAATCGTCAACCGAGGCGTTATCTACATTTCTGAAAATCGGGAACTTTTCCCCTATATGACGGTTTTAGAAAATCTAAAGCTGGGGGCTTATTCCAAAAATGCCCGTTCCCATGAAAAGGAAAACCTGGAGCGGGTATTCGCCCTCTTTCCTCGGCTGGTCGAGCGCCAAAAACAGATCGCCTCAACCATGAGCGGCGGCGAAGCCCGGATGCTGGCCGTCGCAAGGGGTTTGATGTCCAACGCCGATTTTCTGTGCATCGACGAACCCTCTTTGGGTCTTCAGCCCAGCTTGCGGCATGAGATTTTTTCAACCATCAAACAGATCAACAAACAGGGCAAAACCGTCCTTTTGGTAGAGCAAAATATTCCTCAAATCGCAGAACTGGCAGACAGGATCTATGTCATGGAAGAGGGGCAAATCTCTTTTGAAGGTGATAAGGACGAAGCGCTCAGCAATGAACATCTGAAAGAAATATTCTTGGGCATGTAATGATTTTTGCTGTGATTGTATTTTTTTAAGGGAATAAAAAAGAATGTTTAGCGAAGATACCATTTTATTATTTTACGAAATCACCGATGTGATTATCGCTGGTTTGTCCACAGGTTCCGTATATGCCCTGATGGCCGTGGGCATGACCCTGGTCTATGGTGTGACCAAGGCCTTTAATTTCGCCTATGGAGATTTTTTCAATATGGGCGGCTATTTTGCCTGGATACTAATTTTCGGACTCGGCCTTCAATTCGGCGGTTACCTATCAATTCTGGTTATTGTGATGCCATTGATGTTCGCCGTAGGGTATGGATTGGAAAAACTCATGGTTGCGCCTTTAAGAAAGCGCAAGGACTGGGAAAACAAGGTCATGATGCTGACCCTGGGTCTGGCGCTTTTTCTGACCAGCCTCTATACGGTGGTCTTTGGCGTCAAAATGAAATCTTTGCCGCCCATCCTGGAGGGGACTCTTGAAGTCGGCCAGTTGGTGTTCGCCTATCAAGACATCATGATTTTCGTCATGTCCATAGGCGGCATCCTGCTTTTTGGATGGATGCTCAATAACACCCGCACCGGTATGGCTGTACAAGCCGTGGCCCAGAATCCGGAAGGGGCCAAGATCGTCGGTATTCCACAAGGGCGCATTTTCGCATCCACCTTCGCTATCTCAACGGTCATGGTGGGTTTCGGCGGAATTCTATTGAGTCAAAAGTGGTTCATCAACCCGATGTCCGGCGGTACCATCATGATCAAGGCATGGGTGGTAACAGCATTCGGCGGCATGGGCTCAATCCGTGGCGGTCTCTATGCCGCCTTCATTATCGGTATGTTGGAAGCCTTTGTGGGCTGGTTGTTCGGCATGAGCTACGGTATTATTGCGCTTTTTATTCTTTTGTTGGCGACCCTGGCGCTGCGGCCCCAGGGTCTGATGGGAAAAGGCGAGTAAGGTATGCGTTTAAAACATATGATGGTGATAATCGGCGTCTGTTATGGGATCATGGCGATCTTGCCCATCTTTGTGGGAGACATTAAATTCATCATGAACATTATGATCATGTGTCTGATCTGGGCCGTGGTGGCCTCTTGCTGGGATGTCATGATGGGATTTGCCGGCATTTTCTCGTTCGGCCAGGTGGCCTTTTTTGTCATGGGTGCGTATTGTTCCGGAATCCTTGCCATCAATCATGATGTGACACCGGTGCTGTCGATCCTTATCGCCGGTCTGTTCACTGCCGGCATGGGTATTCTGGTGGGGCTGCCCTGTCTTAAACTGGCGGGACCCTATGTGGCCCTGGTGACCTTTGGCGTGCACATGGCCCTGCAGCCGACGTTAAGGGGTGAGATCGGCATTGCGCTGGGCTCCGGCGGATCCGTTGGTCTTCTAACCATTCCCCCCATCAACATATTTGGCTATAACTTCAGCTCCGCCAATATCGTGCCTACTTTCTATTTAACGCTTTTAGTCTCCATAACCTGTGCGCTGATTATTATGTTTGTGATCAAATCTTACTGGGGCGTTGCATTCCTGGCCCTTAAAGATTCCCAGGATTTTGCCATGAGCCTGGGTATCAGCGCCTTTAAATATAAGCTGATGGTTTTTGCTCTAACCTCATTTTTAACCGGTATCATCGGGGCTTTTTACGGCCATTTCTACGGGGTGCTCTCTTTTCGCATGCTGGATCTGGACCTGTTTAGTATATTGATGGTCATGATGCTGGTGGGGGGCTTGGGTCATTTTCCCGGCGCCATCTTAGGCGCTTTTCTGGTGGTGGCAGGCAGTGAGCTGATGGCGCCGCTGGGGGCATACCGGGCTGTGACCATGGGTGCCTTGGTGGTCATCCTGGTGCTGGCGCTACCGGACGGTGTGATGGGTCTTTTTCTGAAACGCTCCGCCGGTCGTGTGCCGAGCGGTTGATGCGTATGCGCCAAAAGAGGGCTTTAAGAAGGGGCACCGACAAAAGAGAATTCAAAAGTTGTCGTGTGGTTCAAACCTATTTTTTACATCGCTAACTATTAACGAAAGAGGAGGTACAACGTGAAAAGAATCAGTCTATTGACATTGGTTGTGATGGTTTATCTGTTTTTCGTTCCCATTGCTATGGCAGCCGACACCATTCCGGTCGGTGTTCCGATTCCGATGACCGGCTGGGCTGCCGGCTCCGGTGCAGACTATTTCAAGGGCATCAAAATGGCCATTGACGAGATCAATGAATCCGGTGGCCTGCTGGGCAAGCAGCTTGAGATTATCCGTTTCGACTCCAAAGGGTTTGAGCCTGAGGTCGTCATGCAAGCGGCCGATTATCTATGCGGCCAAAAGAATGTTGCTTCGGTACATGCCGGGTGGGCCGGATGGGGCCAGGATGTGCGGGCTTACGGCAAATACGATGCGCCCTTTTTTGCTGACGATGGGTCCCAGGCAGCGGTGGACGTGTTCAAAGAAGATCCTGAGAAGTATTACAACATCTACCAGACCACCGACGTGGGCGTCGAACAGGCCAACAGCATGTTTCGTGCGCTGATGGCGCTACCTTACAAATATCCCAACAAAAAGGTCGTGATCATTAATACCGACGATTCCTGGGGTCTTGAAGTGGGAGACACCCTGGAGGCCAGCTTTAAGAAAAAAGGCTGGAAAGTGGCCAAACGCGAAACCGTACCTTACGGCACCAACGAGTGGGGTGTTATTCTTTCCCAGATCCGCAGAATCAAACCGGCCCTGATTCACATGGAGATCCCCAGTGGACAGGAAAACATTACCTTCATCCAGCAGTTTCTTAAAAAACCAACCAACGCCATTCTCAGCCTCGGCTGGGGCATTACGCCTCGCGAAGTTGTGGATACACTTGGGAAGACCGCCGACGGTATCGTGGGCGAGATGCCCAGCGGGCTGCCAGGGCCCAAGGCGCCCAATGCCGCGGGACAAGCCTGGGTGGACAAGTTCGTGAAAATCAACAAGCATCAGGTTCCGGCCGGCGCCTGGATTGCTTACACCGCTGTGAAGGCCTGGGCCCATGCAGTCGAAAAAGTGGGCGATGCCTATGATTTCAAAGCCGTCAATGCCTATATTCAAAAGCATGGCTATGAGGGCGAGTTGGGTCTTATCAAGTGGGATAAAGATAATGTCCTGCGGGCGCAAGCGGGTGCCCCGGTGGTGCACTACCAGGTGCAGGGCGGCGAGCTGCAGCCGATTTTTACAGATCCGCCCCTAACGCCGTATTCAGGTACCACATTCAAGGTGCCGCGCTGGATAAAAAAATAAAGAGGCTGGCAAATTAGAAATGATACCCATGGGGTATTTTAATACCCCACTCAGACCGGATAGGGGGTGCTACCGCGGTCGGTATGTCTGCTCAAGGCAGCCGGTTCATGGGTGGCATCCCCATTCATCAATGATTGCCGAGCGCCTCAATGAAGGATTCACCCTGTTTCAGCAATTCAGCGTGATTTTGCGGTGGTTTGCTTTGATTGAGCAATCGCCGGGTGTAGCCTCTCAGCAAATCCTCCGCACGCGGGTAATCCCGGGCCTGCCATTCATCGATCTGCAGATTTTCGAAAATGTGGCTGAATTGGCGGGCGTTGCGATAGGACTTGAGTGTCAGATCTGACAGCAGAAAATCGCCGCCCGGACCTGCCTGCGTGATATCCTCCAGCCCGATGTTGGTATCATCTATCACAAAACCTTCAGTAAAAAGACGAACCTGTTGGATAATCTCGTTGGCATATACGATAACATTGGGCGAAAATGCCTGAGAACCCAGTATGTCGCCGACAAAAGGTGCCAGCCCTTTTTTACCGAGGCAGCTGATCAAATGATTGAACCATTGATGACCACCGGCAATGAGATCCGCTCCCCAGCCCATGCCGCTTCCGGAAGTTCCCGAATGGGGCAGGTTGTAATGCGCCATCATTTCTGCACAGGCCAGGTCTATCAGGTAGCTTTTGGTGTCATAGAAACTTTCGTTTCCCTTCATCTCAAAACAGGCCGGATGGATGCCGAGAATCATGGGTGTGCCTTCTTTGATCAGTTGGCCGAGGGTAAGGCCGGCAAGTACCTCAGCATTCATGAGGGCCAGCTGCCCGGCGGGCGTTATCGGCGTTGAGGCGCCGGCCATCCCATAATTGGCATAGATAAAGGGCAAACCCCGTTCAATGGCGACAACCATTTTGTCCACCGTGGTTTTGTTGACCACCAGCGGGGTGATGGGGTTAAAATAGGGGATGACCGAAGGCCGTGGGGATAGGTCGCCGTGTAAGTGTTCCAAAAGATCCAGCACGGCCGGAAACGCATTTTCATCTGAGATCAAAATGATAAGCGGTTTGGCGGTATTGGCCGTCATCTCCAGAGTGGCATACAGATCCGAGACCTGCGGCGCAACATCCCGCACAATGCCGACTGTGGAAATCACGTCAAAACTTGGCAGACCATTGCCCAGGCGGACACAGGTTTCCATGTGTTTGCGGCTGAAAGGAACGACCGCGTCTGTTGCCGGATCCTGATAGTAAAGCGACGTGACGCCCACGCCGAAACGCACCTGATCCGGCAGGCGAAATGCCGGCGCGCCGTTACGGTCGTAAACATCAATACGCGCAGGGGCGGCCTGAATGGCCCATTCGACCAGGTCTGGCGGTATGCGCACGCGGTCGCCATCAACCGCCTGCGGGCCGATGGCTTTGGTAAAAAGCTTGCGCGCTTCTGTCGAGTCCACCCTTAAACCGACCGTTGACAATATCTGCAGAGAATATTCATGAACCCGGTTTATCTGACTCGGTTTCATTACGCTTAAATTGGGCTTTATGATATTTGTTTGTTTCATAGATTCCTCTTTATTTGAATTTAAGGTGTCTTTATGTGTTATCCTGTGCCGACCAGCGTCAGCCCGAGAAAAATGATGACCACCCCAATCACCTTGGGAACGTAGGGGGGTTCTTTAAGTAAACCCATGCCGAACAGGGCGCCCAGCGGGATGCTGAGCTGGCGAAATGCGGCCACGTAGCTCACATTGGTCACATAGTTCATCGACGCCAGAACCAAACCATAGGTCAGGTAAATCCCGATTCCCGTAATGGCAGCCGCGCCTTTGAAATCGTGTAGAACATCGCTTAGAATCTTGCGTTCGCGGGAATCGAACGCCACGATCAGGAACTGCCAAACCGAACAGCTGATTCCTTCTAAAACCATATAAACAAGAGTCGCATCGACAGGATCCCATGGCGTCTCCGGCATTTCTCTGAGGTTACGCAGGGCCGCATCATCGACTACGGTATAGCCTGCGATACCGACGGCTGCCAACACCGCCAATAAGCAGCACAGATTTTTATAATTTGAGAACCGGAATTTACGCAATACTTTTAGGGGTAGGATGGTACATCCGACGACAACCAGGATGATACCGATGACCACCCAGGCACCCAGCGGCGTGCCTTGGCCGGAAATAAGCGTGAGGAGAAAAACAAGGATGACGGGCAGGGAGCGGGCTAACGGATACGCAATGGATATATCACCGGCGCGATAGGCACCGGCTAAAGCAGCCATATAGGCCGCCAGAAAAAAGCCGGACAGGGCAATAAATATCCATACGGCTCTGGGAATCAAAGGGATCTGGTTGCCGTAATACAGCAAAACAGGTGATACGCAGATCACCCCGATGGTGTTGGCCACGAAGTAGAAAGCCGCCCTCGGGTTCTCTTTTTTGCTGATATAATTCCAGCCGGCGTGGGTGATGGCGGAAATTAGAAGCAGAATCGCAGCGGTTAAAGACATCTCACTTTCCATAGGTGCCATAGTCATGCACCGCACTTACCGCAGCTTTGATATTTTCTGCGGGAGTGGTGGCGCCCACATTGCATAGATAGAGACAAAAGCGTCCGTTTTTGCCGCCGACCTTGATATAGTTTTTAACCCGCTCAGAGATTTCATCCGGCGAACTCAATGCCAGAAAACCGGCGCCGACGCCGAGAATCAGCGGCAGACCTTTTTTCCCGGCATAGTCTTTGTAAACCGCAGGGCCAATCTCGGCAACATCAGGGTCCTGGCCTTCAAGAAAGTCAGGGCAAACCTGCATTTTGAGCTCGAACATTTCTTCAGGATTTTTGAGCTGACTTTCGCCCACCCAGTTGGGTACATATATTTCCGGGCCGCATATTTGCCTGAGGCGCAGAATATAGGGTACGACCCAATCTCTCAGAATATCCATATTGATGATCGGAAGCGAGCTGGTGGCATCATTACCACAGATACCCTTTGCCCCGGGAAACTTTTCTTTAAGGTAAAGAATCCAGGGAGCCAGCAATTCTTCAACAATACGCTCAAAAAGCTCACTGGCAAAAGCCGGCTGCATCAGAATGTCCATAATCAGCTGTTCGATGCCTCTTATATTTGCTGCCAGGCTAAACGGTGCACAGAAATTAAGTGTAGGTGTTTCACCGACCAATTCACAGAATAGATTGTTTATCTCAACTACCATAGCCAGGCGCCCGTCTGAAGCAAAATCCGGTGTGCGAATTTTTTTTAGATCAGCCTGGATTTTTATCAGCGGATCAGAACGATCTACGTCGGGCATGTTATGATCACCGAAAATAACGGTTTGCCCGATCGCTTCGGCTTCAAGATTGTATACATCATAATCAATCGTGGGTACATCTATACCGAATTTTTCCAAAACAGACAGATAACCACCCACCAAAGAGTCCGGTTGGGTAAAGAATTCCCTGGCATTCAGGCCAAGTTCTTTCATGGCAAACTCATGCATCTGTGCAAAAACAGGAACACGTTCCGGCATTCCGCTCATGGCCGCTCGCAGGCGCTCCAAACCCTGTTGAAAACCGAAATAATCTTTTTTGAACGTCCGCATAGCAAATGGTTCCTTTGAATATAAATGATTACCTCAATTCTTTTTGGTTAGCGCCTCCGCGTAAAGTACTGTGCTGGATTACTGACATATCCAATGGATACAGTAGATGTAAAGAAAAGAATTGGGATTTTCTATTTTTCATGCAAAATTCAGGTATTTTATTGACACTTGGTTACAAATCTGAAATGCCGTACCTGTTTTTTGCGAATTTTAGGATAAGGAAAAGACACCTGAAGGGAGGTCACATGCATTTTGCTGAATTTCTCACCGAAAAAGAGGTTAAACAAATTCATGAAGCTTCGCTGGAGATTTTAGAAAACGTCGGCATTCTGGTGCACAACGAAAATGCGCGGGCAATTTATGCCAAACACAGCTGCCAGGTGGATTCAAAATCTTTGATCGTCAAGGTCCCGCGAGATGTCATTGAGGACCATCGCAAAGCATTTGTGCCCCAATTTACTTTTATGGGGCGTGACCCCCAATTTGACCGGACCCTCCCTGAAGATGGACCCGTTATCGTAACCGCGAGCACAGCGCCCAATGTTATTGATCCTCAAAGCGGCGAAGAGCGGCGCGGCACATCCACTGATATCGCCAACATCGCCTTTTTGATCAACGCGCTTCCGGGTTATGATGTCTTCTCGATATCAACGCTTGCCGACGACGCGCCCGAGGGGCAATTCAGCCTCTGGCGCTTTTATCCGGCATTGAAAAACTGCCTGAAGCCAGTCCGCAGCAATACGCCGAACATGCAAGAATTGCTGAAGGTGCTGGAACTGGGGATGCTTATTGCCGGAAGTGAAGGTGCCTATATGGAACGGCCCCTCATTAATCATCACTGTTGTCCGGTCGTATCGCCGCTGACAATGGACGCCCAAATCACCGAACAGATGCTCTATCTGATCGAGAAAAAGCTGCCGGTGTATTGTACAATTGCACCCAACGGCGGCATGACATCACCGATGAGTCTGCTCGGCACCCTGGCGCTCGCAAATGCAGAGTTTCTGGCATTGGGTGTACTGATGCAGATGGTCCGGCCCGAAACACCTCTGATTTATGCGGTTTTGTCTACGATTGCAGATATGCGTGCTGGCAGCTACGCACCGGGAGGCATCGAAACCGGAATTCTGCAAATGGCACACTGCCAGATGGCGCGGTTTTACAATGTTCCTAGCGGCGGCTACATCGGTTTGACCAACGCTCATCTGAATGACGCCCAATCAGGTTATGAAACCGGGATGGGCACCACAGGGGCGTTGCTCGGCGGGGCGGATATGTTCAACATGGGAGGGCTTTTAGGCAGTCTCATGAGCTTTGATTTTGCCAAAGCGGTTATTGATAGTGAAATTAGTCTGATGCTCAAACGCATGCATCGTGGTATAGAGTTTAGTAAAGAGAATCTTTGTCTTGATGTGATCGCCAGAGTTGGGCCCGGCGGGACCTATATGGAAGAAGCCGATACATTTGATCGCATGCGCACAACGGCAGTTTTGCCCAAAATAGCAATTCGTGAAATGCGCAGCGACTGGCACGAAAAGGGAAGCCCCGACACCCATACCAGAGCCCTCAATGTAGCCAGAGAAATCCTGACAGGTGATAATCCGGCCGTTTTTTCAGAAGATATCGATTCAAAGATCCGGTCCCGTTTTGAGGGCCTGGTGGACGGTAATGCGCGATGGTAGTAAAAATGACAATGATGAATACACTTGCGGGACGGATGTTATGAGCGCACTGGTCATGTTCGACTATGATGGGGTCATTGTCGACTCCTTTGAACTATTTAGTTTATGCTTTATCAAGGCCTGCCAGCAAAATAAATTTTATGAGCTGAATTCCCCCGAGAAGGTCCTGGCCCTATTTGAAACCAATATATTTGAAGCCATGCTGGATCTTGGGCTGGACGACCATTCGATCCATCGGATCTTGGAGACTTTCCAATCTGATATAGCGACATATCAAAATGATCTGAAACTGTTCGACGGCATGCTGGATGCGTTAAAGAAAATTTCTGAAAATAATAAAATAGTCATTATCACCTCCAATGTGACGATGGTGGCAAAGCGCGTTTTGCAAAACAACGGTGTCAATTGTTTTGAAGATGTGCTGGGCGCCGAAAAGGAAAAAAGCAAAGTAAAAAAGATCCGGCTTACAATGGCGCGATATCCGGGGTTGCCGGCATATTACGTCGGAGATACCAAGGGGGATATGCTTGAAGGCCGAAACGCCGGAGCCATTACCGTAGCGGCCTTATGGGGCTGGCATGCTGTTAAAAAATTAGAAGAGGGTTCCCCCGATCATTTCGTTCGCTCGCCCAAAGCTCTATTGGATCTGCTGGACTGAATTAATGAAATAAAATAAGAAGTCTTCCGTTTTTCGGCAGATCGTATATCTTCTTATTTTTCTATATCGGCGATGCAGGTTTCGATAATATCAAGGGCGTGATCCATTTCTTTCTTGGTGATGATTAGCGCTGGTGTGAGCGTGATAATGTTTCCCATGGTGAGCTTAAAGCTCAATCCTTTTGAAAGGCAGGCATACATGACGGCCTCGGCTTCATCGCCGGCGCGTTCGCGCGTTTTTTTGTCTTTAACCAGTTCGATTCCGAGGAAGAGGCCCAGTCCGCGTACATCACCGATCATCGGGTGGCTTTCTTTCATTTTGTTCAACCGATCCAATGCGTGCCGTCCCAGGTTACGGGCGTGTTGCACCAGATTGTTCTTTTCAATGTAATCGATGGTGGCCAATGCAGCGGCACAGGCCACCGGACTTTTTTCATGGGTGTAATGGCCCAGAGCGCGATCTGCGGCAACATCCAATTTTTCCTGCGCAACAATTGCTGCGAAAGGCACGATGCCACCCCCCAGCCCTTTACCCAGTACGACGATGTCCGGGGTGACGCCGAAATTTTCAAAGGTGAACATTTGGCCGGTGCGTCCAAGGGCATGCGGAATTTCATCAAAAATTAACAGCGCGCCATGCCGATCGCAGGCCCGTCGTATTTTTTGCCAGTATTCCGGCCTGGGGATATACGGCGTGCTGCGGATGGGTTCGGCAATAACAGCTGCAATATCACCTTCTTTTTGAAGAATGTACTCCACGTATTTGGCACACGTCAGGTCACATCCGCCGCGGTTGCTGCAGCCAAATGCACAGCGATATTCGTCCGGCGGCGGCACATGCTCCGTGCCGGGAAGAAGCGGGCCCATGTCCTGGCGAAAGATAGCCTCACCCCCGATGGATATGGTATCCAATGTAGCGCCATGAAAAGAATCCCACATGGATATGGTTTTATGTCTCCCGGTGGCGATGCGCGCGAGCTTAATTGCGATTCCGACGGCTTCCGCACCGCCCGGGCAGAACAAGGATTTATTCAAATGGCCCGGAGCGATTTCGGCCAGTTTTTTGGCCAAATCCACTGCCGCTTGATTGGTGTATCGTCGGGTGCAGAATGAAAGCGCATCCAGCTGTTTTTTAACGGCAGCAATGACCTCGGGATTGGCAAAGCCGACCTGGTGGACATTGTTTCCATGAAAATCCATGTAACGTCTGCCCCCAAGGTCTTCAATATAAATACCCTGGCAAGCTTGCATCGTGTTTAAACACGGCGTTGAAAGGGATTGTTTTAGAAAATAGCGGGCATCCTCGTCCAGAAGCGCACGACTTTTAGCGTCAAGATGTTTTTTTTGCCAGGCCTCCCTTTGTGGAGAAATATTAATGTCGCCTTCTGACTTGTGTAATTTTGCCATATTCGGACCTCTTTTATTGTTTTTCTACCGCAGTCACTAAATTTTTACCGATTTCGTATCAATTAAGTCAAATGAATAATTTTTTTAGCTTGATTTGATTTAGCGACCCAAATAAATTGGCTGTTAAACAAAGACAATGATTGAGGCTTTCAAAGATCAGGAGAAAAATCAATGCGCAAAGATAAACGTTTTGAACGCGAACAGGGTGATATCAATTTAACACCGAACCGCCGAAAATTTTGGGAACGGAATCTATCGGGACAGGCCAAAAGGTGGTTTGAGGAAGATACAAAATATTTCCTTCACCAGAGCCTTTCCACTCCGGTGCTAAATGTTATTTCTAAGGCACAGGGCATCTATCTCGAAGACCTCGATGGGAAACAATATATCGATATGCACGGCAACGGTGTTCACAATGCCGGCTTCAACAATCCGCAAGTCATTGAGGCGCTAAAAAAACAGCTGGACGAGGCCATGACCTTTTGCCCCAGAAGATATACGAATATACCCGCGATCGAGCTTGCGAAAAAGCTGGCCGAGATAACCCCCGGCGATTTATGCCGATCGCTTTTTTGTCCGGGTGGATCCGAGGCCATTGAAATGGCCATCCTGCTGGCCAAGCAGGTGACCGGTCATCATAAGACAATCTCATTCTGGGATTCGTTTCATGGTGCAGGTTTCGGGGCGGCCAGCGTAGGCGGGGAGGAGCATTTTAGCGGCGGGGCGGGTCCAATGGTTCCCGGAGCTTTGCATGTCGAGTTTCCCAATTATTACCGCAATCCATGGGGGTTTAACAACAAAGAGGATGTGGACGCCGAATGCCTGCGGCAGATTGAAGTCGTATTACAAAGAGAACCGGAAATGGCGGCCATCATCGGTGAGCCCATCTCGGCCACCCCGATGGTGCCGACGCAAAGATACTGGCAGGGAGTCAAAAAACTGTGCGAAGACTATGGCGCGTTGCTAATATTTGATGAAATCATCGAAGGCTTCGGGCGAACCGGTAAGATGTTTGCCAGTGAATACTATGTCACGCCGGATGTCCTAGTACTTGGCAAATCCCTTGGAGGCGGACTGGTTCCATTTGCCGGGATTGTCACCCACGATCAATATAACACGCTCCCGCACCGATCGATCGGGCACTACACCCATGAAAAAAATGCTCTATGTGCCGCTGCGGCGTTAGCTGAAATCGCATACATCGAAAAACACAAGCTTTGCGAACATGCCGCTGAACTTGGGAAATACGCGCTAAAAAGCTTGAAGGCCATGAAAGATAAACACCCGTTGATCGGAGATGTAACAGGGGCAGGGCTGCATATCGGGATCGATCTGGTGATCGATCCCAAAACAAAGGAACGCGCTGTGGATGAGGCGGAAATCATTATGTTCAAATGCCTTGAAAAGGGCTTATCTTTTAAAACCATTGAGGGCAATGTTATTACCTTAAGACCGGCCCTGGTCATTACTCAGGCAGAAATGGACCGCGCCCTGGGTATTATAGAAGCGGCGATGGGTGAAGTCGAAAGCGGCAAAAAGTACTAGGTTCCTTAAAATATTACTTTTTGTTATCAATATGATATAATTAATTATTTTGTCGTGTTGGCTTTGTATTTTTGTAAAAATCAGGATCCGAATGGATTCACAATCGAAGATAATATTCTTTGAATTTCAGCGGGGTTTTAAATATCGGCGCAGGTGAGGCGGAGGTGGCGGTACGATCGAACCTATACTTCTCTTAATCTTAGGTGCGGGCGCGTATGTCGGGTGGAACATCGGTGCCAATGACACGGCCAATTGTGTGGGCACCGCGGTGGGTTGCGGCTTAATTTCATTTAGAAATGCTGTCATTCTGGTAGCCATTTTTTCTATTTTGGGCGCCCTCTTGCAGGGTCAATATGTGATGAAAACCATCGGCAAGGGGATTGTAAAAACAGATCTGAGCTATCTTGCTGTTATTATCGCGCTGGTCAGTTCCGGTTTTTTTGTTACCCTGGCGACCTTTTATAGAATTCCGACATCTACTTCCCAGGCCATTGTCGGCGGTGTTGTGGGCATCGGTCTGGCCTTGGGCGCCGAAATCGATCAGTCTAAATTTATTTCTATTGTGGAAAGCTGGATAATTTGCCCGATCATGGTCATGGTACTTGCATTTACGCTGATGCATATCTTGAATTTTATTCTCAGAAAATTTGAATCACGAACATTTCTGATGCAGCACACCATGGGGCGGCTGGCAATCCTATCTGCTTGCTATACAGCCTATGCATTAGGGGCAAACCATGCCGGCACTGCGGTCGGCCCGATCGCCAATCTGGGGATCTTCCATCCGAATATTTTACTTTTTATGGGGGGCCTGAGCATAGCGCTCGGCGCGGCAACCTATGGAAGAAAAGTCGCCGATACAGTCGGCAAGGGCATAACCCCCTTAAATATTCCAAGCGCATTTGTTGCGCAAATAGCGTCTGCTTTTGGGATGCATTTCTTTTCGGTGCTCGGCATACCGGTATCGACTTCGTCCGCTATTGTGGGTGCTGTTGTCGGGGTCGGGCTCGTGAAAGGTGGGAAGGCCATCAGCAAAAGGACGGTAGCGATAATTTTTATAGGATGGTTTTTGACGCCAACTTTCGCAGCAGCATCATCCTTTGTGGTGTACAAATTAATAAAAGCCGTTTTCGAATAAAAAGGAGAGATTATGGCACTGTTTAAAAAGGAAAAAGAAGTTATTGAGCTTATTTTAAAGCATCTGAACCTGATAGTGGAATCGCTCAAGAGCGGTCTGAAAACAATTGAATTCTACCTCGATGACAATATCGATGATGCCAAAGTCTGGGCCCGTAAAACCCGGAGCCATGAATCCGAAGCTGACCTTATCCGGCATGAAATTCGCGATAAATTATACCTCGGTGCCTATTTACCCCTGCTAAGAGAAGATATTTATAAACTGGTCGAGAGTATTGACAAGGTGGGCAATGCCGCTGAAGCATGCGCAGATTTCTTCCTCAATCAGCGCCCTATGGTCCCAAAGAAAATGAAGCCTCATTTCCTTGCGGTCAGCATGGAATCCCTGGCCATTGCTGATTCTCTGAAACTTGCGGTGATGTGTTATTTAAAAGGAGATTGTAAAATAGAAACGGTCCGTGATCACACCAGAGAAATCGGCTTACAGGAATCCAGAGTGGATAAGCTCGAATGGGATCTGACAAAAGAGATCTTTATTTCCGAGCTCGATTTCGCTCACCAAACTCATTTGAAACATTGTCTGGACACCATCGTTGAGGTTTCAGACCGGGCCGAAGATGCCGGCGATCAGCTCGAACTGGCCACTCTAAAATCAATGGTCTAAAGAATGATATTATTAGAAGTTGTTTCAAAATCTCAGATTAGGTTCAAGGGCAAGGCGTACCGCGAATTGAACGCGGAGCGTACACGTTAGTACGTGAGCATTTCAATTCGCGGGGCAACGCAGCCATTGGGTCTCAGATGGGGTTTTGAAACAACTTCTAAATCACTTCCGCTTCGGTGAACTTCTTGATTTCTTTTTCAGAGTATCCGAGTTCCTTCAAGATCGCGGCGGTGCTTTCTCCAAAATCCACGGCCTCGCTGCGGACTGAACCGGGGGTTTCGCTCAGTTTAACCGGCACCCCGATTGCTGTTTGTTTTTCTCCGGTTTTTCCCTTTAATTCTAAGATCATCTCGCGTTCCCGGAAAAGCGGATCATCCAGGACTTCAGAAAGGGTTTGAACCTTACCCCAGCATATTTCTAAATGCGCCAGTTCGGCATCCCATTCAGCCAGGGTTTTGCTTTTAAAGGTAGAGCGCATAAAATCCAAAATTTCCTCACGACGGATATCATCGTATTGAAGCGTCGCATATTCTGCAACGCCCAGATGATCACAGAGTCTCTTCCAGAATCGATTTTCTACAGCGCCAATGGATAAAAACCGTCCGTCGGCAGTTTCATAAGTGTTGTAACAGGCGTAACGATGAGAGAGCAGGGCGTCCGCTCGTCCGGGGTCTTTGCCGGTCAGCTGTTGGAAATAAAGCGCTATAGGCAAAAAGCCCACCATGCCATCGGTCATGGAAATATCGATATATTGTCCTTTGCCGGTTTTTCCGCGGGCAAACAGGGCCAATAGAATTCCGATAGCGGCGTTCATGCCACCGCCGGCGATATCGGCGATCTGGATTCCCGGAATCGAAGGCGGGCGATCCGGTTCGCCAATTAGGTTTAAAACACCGGCGTAACTGAGATAATTGACATCATGGCCGACGCGATCCCGAAAAGGACCGTTCTGACCATAGCCTGTGATGGCACAATAGATAATCCTGGGATTCACTTTACGAACGCTGTTATAGTCAACCTTTAGTCGGTCCACCACTCCCGGCCGAAAACCTTCGAGAACAACGTCGGCCTTTTCAATCAGTCGGAAAAAAATTTTTTGGCCCTCTTTCGTTTTAAGGTTGAGCGACATGTGTTCTTTATTGCGATTGATTGTATTGAAAAACAGGCCGTCGTCAAGGAACTGTCTGCTTTCGATGGCAATCACCCGGGCACCATGATCCGCCAAAATCATGGAACAATAAGGTCCCGGCAAGAGGCGGGAAAGATCAATTACAGTGATTCCAGATAAAGCGCCAAACTTTGGTTTCGACATGGGATTCTTCTCTTTTGGTTTCTATGATATGTGTTAATCGTTAAATAAATTCTGCGCCCTATGCGCAGAATTTATTTGCCTTTAAACACCGGCGCTCTTTTTTCCATAAATGCATTAAATGCTTCAACCAGGTCTTCAGAAGGCAGTGCAGCTGCATTTTTCTGGGCGACATATTGAAGGCCGGCTTCAACGCTGTTGTCGCGGCTGAAGTTGATGACCTCCTTGGTTCCCTGAACAGTCAGTGGCGGGCAGGCAGCAATTTGAGCTGCCAGATTTTCGGCCTCTTTGTACAGTTCCGGGCGCTCATCGCAGATGCGCGTTACCAGCCCCACTTGCAGCGCCTCCTGAGCCGTGAAATCCCTTCCGGTCAATGCCAGTTCCCGGAGCCAGCCCTGCCCGATGATATGCGGCAGGCGTTGTAGCGTTCCAACATCGGCAATAATGCCCATGCGCGTTTCGCGAATGCTGAAAATCGCATCTGCTGTGGCCATGCGAATATCACAGGCGCAGATCATATCCACTCCAGCGCCGATGCAATGGCGGTGGACTGCAGCGATAACGGGTTTGCGGCATTTTTCAATCTGAGTGAAACTTTGCTGGAGCGCTAAAATCTCTTTCCGCATGTGTTCACGTCCATCCGCTGAGCCCTGACCGAGTAATTTTGCGGCTTCCTCAAGATCCGTACCCGCGGAAAAGCTTTTGCCTTCAGCTTTGATGATGACCACACGGATATCCGGATCCCGGTCAAAACCATCGAACAGCATTTCGATTTCTTCAAAAAAGGCGTGCCCCATCGTGTTGCGCTTATCGGGGCGATTTAATGTCAACCAGGCGATATGGTCATCTACTTCAACTTTAAAATTGGAGGTGTCCGTCATAAAAAATCCTTTTCCTAAATTGATCGTTTCAAATTTGCGTGCTTTGCGACTTTGCGTGAGGCCCAATTATTCAACCTCTGAATTCAGGCCGTTTTCATTTTATTTCTGATTTCATCGGCCTGGGCCATCATGCGTTCAAAAAGCGTTTTTACCGGCAGAATTTCTCTGGCAAAGCAAATTCCCTGTCCACAGGCTAAAATCCCTTCATCCAGATCGCCCTGATCATACATTTTCTTCGCCCGCTGGCCGGAAACGACCCCCAGGATTTCAGGGAAATCAGCACCGCAGTCTTCGAGATCCGTACAGGTGCTGGCAGCTGCATTGTGCCAGACCCGGTGCGTCGCATTCAGGGAGCGCATGATCAGGGTGGTGTCCAGTTCGCTGGCGCCAATCAAAGCGGTTTTTAGATTATCGTGAATCGGGCATTCTTCGGTTACCAGAAGACGCGTGCCCATTATTGCGGCTTCCGCCCCCAGTGACAACACCGCCATTAAGCTGCGACCGTCGGAAACACCGCCACCGCCGATGACCGGAATCTGAACGGCATCCACCACGGCCGGCACCAGTACCAGCGTACCGATGTCCAGTTTGCCGGTGGCCCCTCCGTTTTCATAACCGACTACGGTAACAATATCCGCCCCCATATCTTGGACTTTTAGTGCGTAGCGTACGCCCACACATTTGTGAATCCAGGTCATACCTGCCTGCTTAAAGCGTTGGCATAACTCTTCAGGGGCCGAATGACCGGATGTTTCCACGATTTTTACCCCTTTTTCTTCCAACACCTCCATATAGATACTGTTGTCCATCTGCCGCATGGCAGGAAACAGATTAATGTTGACTGCAAATGGGTTATCGGTCAGTTCTCTGACACGATCAACTGCTTCTGCGAAGGCCTCCCGGGAATCATACATCGCCGAGGCCATGATACCCAATCCCCCGGCATTGGAGATGGCGGCAACGAAATCAGCATTGCTGATCCACATCATGGTACCTCCGATGATGGGATACGTGATCCCCAGCATTCTGGTTATCTGTGTTTCTAGCATGTCGGTCTCCTTATATTTTTCATTATGGCAAGCTAAGCTTGAAAGCGAAAATATTTGGATGCTGGAAAGCAATCAAGAGCTCATAGCTCACAGCTCATAGGTTTCAGCGACAAGCTATGAGCTATCAGCTATGAGCTGCAGGGCTGAAAGACCTGCCGATTGCTTTCCAGCTTCCTGTACGATAAATATGGGAATCGTATTTTAAAGTCAAATCTCTTTTCGGCCTCATAAAAAACCTGATTGACGCCTGTTTTGCTCTGAAGTATGGTGCGTGCAAAACAAAAATAATGACCTCAATTCAAACGCTTCGGTAAGGTAACAGGTGCGATGGCATCACAAGGCGAAAAGACGAAATCGGACACCGTTTTTGGTGTTGCGTATGCGACCAGCGCTTTTTTGATCTGGGGAATCAGCCCGATTTACTGGAAAGCGTTACAAGCAGTGCCGGCATTTGAGATCATTTTGCACCGCATTGTCTGGTCTTTTTTCTTTCTAATGCCGTTGATCCTAGTCATGCGGCGCTGGAAGGATTTTGTAGATGCTTTGAAAAACTACCGTACGTTACTTATTCTTCTATTTACTGCCCTGATTATCAGCGGTAATTGGTTGCTGTATATCTGGGCGGTCAATAGTGATAAGCTGTTGCAAGCCAGCTTGGGTTATTACATCAATCCCCTCGTGAATGTGGTGCTGGGAACGAGTTTTCTCAAAGAACGCTTACGGCCCTTGCAGATTCTGGCCGTACTTTTGGCTGCGGCAGGTGTTTTGCTCCTTACCATCTACTATGGTGAGTTTCCCTGGATCGCCTTAGCACTTGCAGTCAGCTTTGGGTTTTATAGCCTCATTCGAAAAACAGCACCGGTTGGATCACTGGCAGGGCTGACCGTGGAGACGCTGTTACTTTCTATTCCCGCCCTGGTTTACCTCTTTTATCTGGATAGCCAGGGGGCTGGCAATATTTTTCGGACCAGCCTGAAACTGGATCTGTTGTTGATGGGCTGCGCCCTGGTTACGGCGACACCCTTGCTCTTTTTTACCCTGGGTGCCAGGCGGCTTTACCTTTCAACTGTTGGGTTGTTGCAGTATATCGCCCCCAGCTGCATGTTTCTGCTTGCGGTGTTTTTATTTCGTGAACCCTTCGTAAAAGCGCAGGTAGTGACGTTTGCCTTTATCTGGACAGCACTGGCCATTTATTCAACCGATTCCTTCCGGTATTATAAGCACACCGAGCAAATACAGTCTAAATAAAATTACCTGGGCGTTTTCAAACCAAATGCTATGCACGCGGGTCCGCGGTTACACCGCTGCACTTGCACCGATTGCAGTTGATTGCCGGCAAAGGGAGGTTAAGGGCTTTCAATCAATATAAGTCGGGCCGACGATTGGGAAGAAAATAGCGCATGCGGTGGCCTCTCACTGCGGCCAATTTCTCAGCTTTCAGATCGGCAATGATGATGTTTTCTTTTCCGTCGATATCTTTACCGACGATTCGACCGGCAGGATCCAGAATAACGGCCAGGCCCGGAAAATCGAGGCCGGCTTGATTGTCACCGGTCTGATTGCAGGCCACCACATACAGGCTGTTGTCGAAAGCACGGGCGGGCAAATGCCGCATCCAGGAATTAAATTTTTCGGTCGGTGTACCTCGGGGAGAGGCATGTGGCATAAAGATTACATCCGCCCCCTGGGTGGCCATGTGTGTGGAAAGCTCGGGAAAGTGTACATCGTAGCATAGCTGGATTCCAAATTTAACGCCTTTGATTTCAAATGACGGTATGGTGTTGCCCGCAGAAAATACATTGATTTCCGGTGGGGCAATATGAATCTTACGATAAGTGCCGGCCAGGCCCTCAGGTGTGACCACCAGATGACTGGCAAACACACGGCCTTTGGCATCCTCTTCAGCCAATCCATACAAAATAGCCATCTTAAATTTCCGGGCCATCGCCAAAACAGATTGACTGATCGCCCCTGGCACAGTTTCTGCGAAACCTTTGATTGCATTCAGTGTGCTGTAACCGGTAACATTCATTTCCGGAAAACAGATCAGATCCGTACCCCCTTTCTTTGCGACCGCGACCCAGGAGGCCATGTGATCCAGGTTGTCCTTGATCCGACCGACCGGACAATTCATTATAATGGCAGCTATTCGAATGTCTTTCATAACCTAAAGCTGAAATTCCGCCTTTATCTTGAACACTTTTGTCGCTGGCAGATTGAGGATATCGGTTATGCCGGTTTCATCGGCGATCTGTTTAAGATTTGCGTTAATCTCATCCATGGAAGGTGCAATAAAGGTAAACCAGATATTGAATGTATTTTCCCGTCGGTAATTGTGGGTAACACCTGGATAGCGGTTGACGACTTCAGCAAAAATGTGGATCTTGTCTTCCGGTACTTTTGCTGCACACAGGGTACTGACAAATCCCAGCTTTTCAGGCGTAAAGTTGCCGCCAATCCGACGGATAATTCCGGATTCTTTTAAGCGTAAGACGCGTTTTAAAACTTCATTTTCGGGCAAGCCCAGTTCTTCGGCAACTGTGCGGTAAGGTCGAGATGTGATCGGAAAATCAGATTGGATTCGATTTAAAATAGCCCGGTCGGTATCATCGATTGTCACTTCAGGTTGATTCATGGCCTATTTCCTAAATTTTCCTTCCAGGATCCGAACATGAACCTTTCGAGTTCGCGGTCCATCAAATTCACAGAAAAAAAGTCCCTGCCAGGTTCCTAAAACCAGCGAGCCGTTTTCAATCGCCACCAACTCCGATGCACCGACCAGAGTCGACTTAACATGGGCGGGCGAATTGCCCTCCAGGTGTTTGTAATTTGCATCCCAGGGAATGATTTGATTTAAGACCATCAGGATGTCGCCCCTGACGCTTGGATCGGCACTTTCATTGATTGTAACTGCTGCCGTTGTATGAGGCACATACAGCATACACAGACCTTCGCTCACACCGTATTCTTTTACCCGTTTGACAATTTTTGATGTAATATCGATTAATTCTGTTTTAGCCGATGTTTTCACGGAGAGATTCATAAGACCTCCTAAAGAAAAAAGGCCCTGCCTAAACAGCAGGGCCTTTTTTGTAATGACAAATCGGTCACGATCTTGTGATTAGACACATCCGGTGGGCTTGGGAAGACCGGCCATTTTACATGCACCCTTACCCGGACCTGACGGGAACAACTCATAAATATGTTTCAGTTTAAAACCGGTTACTTTGGACAGAACTCGAACCATTGGCGCAATACCATTTTTTTCATAATAATCGCGAAGAACCTCAATCACTTTTTGATGTTCGTCGTTGAGCTCCTCGATGCCTTCCTGATTTTTTACCCACTGAACCCACTCTTGGCACCAGTTGTCGTAGGAATCGATAAACCCGTCTTCGTCGACTGTAAACTCTTTTCCCATGAATTCTACACTTGGCATTTAAACGTCCTCCTTCTTGATAATTTATATATTATAGTATGGTTTATTTCGGCCGCAGCCTTATTCATTTCATTTTTGAAAAGGGTTTTTTACCGTATATGATATAGCATTGTCAATATGAAAATATTTTTATTCCATAATGCCCCATTTCGCAACTCTTAAACCTAATATTCCCTGGGGGTCTTGTTTAGTTCTTCCAGTGTAAAAACCGGCCCATCTTTGCAAACAAATTCTTTGCCGATATTGCAGCGACCGCACATTCCGATTCCGCATTTCATTCTGTTTTCAAGGGACATAATAATACGGTCGTGGGAATAGTCCAGCTTATCTAATACCGGTTGCGTAAATTTGATCATGATCGGCGGGCCACACACCAGGGCGAAGGTGTCATCGCCGCCGGGAGGCGCCTTTTGCTCGGTGATGGTCGGCACAAAACCGGTGTTGTATTTCCAGCTCGGGTCATCGGTGCCGTCTACGGTGATATGCATGTTGATATCGTCGCGCTTTTCCCATTCGATTAGCTCATCCCAGTACAGCAACATACCGGGTGTGCGGGCGCCGTATATGACGTGGATATCCTTAAATTTCGGACGATTTACCGGATCCAGCATGTAGATGATCGATGACCGCAGGGTGGTAAACGCAAAACCGCCGCCGATGATGACCACGTTTTTACCTTCCATCTGTTCCCACGGATACCAGTTGCCCAGAGGACCGCGAACCCCCATTATATCGCCTTCTTTCATGGCATGCAGATAAGATGAAACCAGTCCCACTTTGTTTACGGTGAACATGACAAACCCCTTTTCCGAAGGCGATGAGGCGATGCCGATGGGAATTTCACCCTTTCCGGCCACAGAAAGTTCGGCAAACTGACCGGCCCGGTAGCTGAATTTTTCTTCATCTTCCGGATTCAAGAAGACGAAGCGAAACGTTTTTAAATTTTTATCTTCGGTTTCAACGATGATCTGATCGATGCGAACCGGATACGGCAGATATGGATTGTTCAAAATAACCCCCTTCGCCGAATAAACCGGAAATTCGAAGCACGAAACAATTTCAAAATACACATTTTCAACACCAAGAGACAATCATTATAACAAGTTGAAAAAGACAGAAAATCCTGCCGTTTTGATTTTTTGCGATTCGATATTCGAATTTGTTTCGAATTTCGATATTCGGATTTAAGATTTAATGGGTACTAAAAGATTATCATAATGGACGATTAAATTTATGTCCCTGATGTTTTTTATACAGCACAGGTGTCTTTTAAAGAACCATAGTTGTTCATTAATTCACAAACGCGACGAATGTCGATATTGACAGGGCAAAGGCGAACGCAGCGGCCGCAACCCACACACTGAATTCCGGTATCATACTTATCGACATAATATTTGAGTTTGTGCATGAATCGCTGACGGACCCGGTGCAATTTGGTGTCTCGTGGGTTGTGGCCTGAACCGTGCAGGGTAAAAAGCGGGTACATGCAGCTATCCCAGTTGCGCATTCGACAACCGTTACTGCCGTAGTTTTCATCCTGAATATCAAAACACCAGCAGGTCGGACAGACATAGGTGCAGGTGCCGCAGTTAATACAGGAAAAAGAAACCTCCTCCCAAAAGGGTGCGTTGTAAAGCGCATTGGTTTCAATTTCCTTTAATTTGTCAGTGTATACAGTGGAGCATATTTTACTTTCAGCGGCCTGTTTCTTGGCATCAATTTCTTTAAGGGCCTTTTTTTCATTCAGCGTATGCGTCCATCCGGCGGCCTCTAAAAATGCTGCGCCTTTGCCGGTGATAACTTTGGCCCAGTATTGATCGCCGCTATCGATCAGCAGCAAATCCAGTTCTTCTTCATGATAGGGCCCGCAGCCGGCGGTGGTGCAGAAACAGGAATTGCACGGAGACTCACATGCCAGCCCCACCAGCGTTGTGGCTTCATAGGCTTTGAGCCAATACGGATCTTGGTACTCCGGTGTATCAAAATTGAGTTTGACCAGTGCAAAGGCCTTGGCATCACAGGGGCGGATACCGATAACCGCTTGAGGGGGATCGTCTTTATTGATTTCTTTTAATATGTGATGGTCTTCCTGGTTTTCGTCCAGAGAATATTCGAACATCATTTCCGTTTGGGGATAAATGATCGACTTGGGTGACAGGCGGGTGTTTAAACAACTTAAATCCGGCAGTTGTTCCTGATCGAGTTCCTTAAAATTATGGAAATCATCTTCCGGGACGGGACCGAAAAGGCGATAGGTTTCTGCCAGTTTTTGGAGACCGGCCGCCCACTTATCCTTGTCGATTTGTACAATCTTCATAACCAATGCCCTTGATGTGTCAGTTGTCAGTTGTTTGTTGTCGGTTGTGATTCCAACGGACAACGGGCGACCGACAACGGACATTTCCTATTTAATAAATTCATCCGGATCACTCGGTCTGTATGTGTCCAGGGGTGGCCGCACATCCGGATCCAGGCCGGATTCCCATTCGAACAGCTCCAGACAATCTTTTTCCAATTTTTTGGTAAAGACGCGCATATTGATACCCACCGGGCAGGAGCGTTCACAGGCACCACAGTCGGTGCATCGGCCGGCACAATGATAAGCTCTTAAAAAGTGGAATGTGCTTACATCGGTCGAATCCTGACCTTTACCGACCCATTGCGGTCGGGATTCGTCGGTAAAGCAGGTGGGGCAATAGCAAAGCGGGCAGGCGTTGCGGCACGCGTAACAGCGAATACAGGGCTGCAGCAGTTTCTCAAAGTATTTCGACTTTTCTTCCGCTGACAGCGCTTCAATTTCACGGACATCCGCATAGCGGTCCACATCGGCCTGCTCTTCTACCAGATCGCCAACCAGTTCATCGTGAATGACCGGGTTGCGGTGAATACAGATCGAACAGTTTTGTTGGAGCACATCCTTTTTGTTCAAAGTTTTTTCAAAGCCGTCGCCTTTCACGGTGATGTTATTATCATCTTCGATGATTTCAGCGATTTCTCCCTCAAACATACCGGAAATTTTACGCTTATCAAGCATCCCCTTGCAGGGGATACCGATGATAACGAGTTGATCCCGTTTGATTTTATTTTCAATGATATGGGTCACGATATTGCGGCAATCACACCCTTTGGCCAGAATACCGATTTTTTCTCCGCGATTTGTTAAATAATTGCACAGGTTAATGCCGCAATTACTGTCCCAGACGAAATTTTCGACCTCCGCGGGAGATCTGGCAAAATGGGGTTCATTCATCATTGGAACGGTTCCCTTGCGAAACCCAATGACCATTTCCACCTGGCCCTCTTTTAGGAGCCGGGCGGAAATTTCCTTTATTTTATCAATGTAACTCAACATCTTAAGCGACCTTCGGTAAGGTTTTTACTAAATTTGTATTCGGTCCCAGTTCCTGTATGGCCTGGGTAACTTCGGTAACCACCTTGACGAATTTGGTGGCCTCCGCCGATGAGACCCATGAAAACTGCAGGCGGCCGGGCTCAATACCCATGTGTTCCATCAGGTTTTGAAAAAGGGCAAATTTGCGTCGGGCGTAATAATTACCTTCCAGGTAATGGCATTCACCGGGATGTCACCCCGACACCCAGACACCGTCCGCGCCTTCACGCAGGGCCGCCAGAAAAAATTT
>JASFGZ010000008.1:0-29699 GCA_050123495.1 Desulfobacterales bacterium | reverse complement strand
CGTTTAACTGGGACTCGGTCACCAAGTGCCCGCCCCTGGCCGCATACTCCCACTCGGCTTCACTGGGCAAACGCAGGTACCCGAAACGGTCATTGGAAAACCTGGGTAGATTTTCCGGGGCATTTTTAATCAGCCACTCGGTGTATTTTCGGGTAAATTCCACGGCCTCAAACCAAGAAATAGCCGTCTTGGGGCGGGCATCATCCGCGGAAAACCGGGAATCTTTTCCGGAACAAACATCATTCATCACCGCTTGCCACTGGAAATTGGTAACCTCGTATTTGCCGATAAAATAGTAAAATGCGCTGATATTCGTGTCGCCGGGTTCGGGACAACGGCCATCACCGTTTACACGCGCGTTTTTAAGCTTCACACGCCAAGCAGCAGGCAAATCCTCCAGGGTAAAGGGTCCGGAAACCGCACTCAAACGCTTACCCTCCATGAAGCTATCTTTAAGACGCCCGCAGTCTTTGCAGCCCATATCAAAGGATAAATCTGCAAAATATCCCCCCGCCGGCACACAGACATGCCGCAGAATCATTTTCCCCCCGCAAGGCATCGGAAGTGAGAAATCGTTTGGGGAAGGATTAGGGTTTACTGCAGCCGCCACCGGATCTGCCGAAGCCAATGCAACTTGTTCAGATGGGCACTGCTGAGCCAGAAGGTGTGGGACGTGGATAATTAAACCGAACAAAACACATGGCCATATAAAGTGAATCAGAATTTGTCTTGATAATCGAATGTGCAATTTAGGGTGTTTGCAATCCTGCCGGTTCAAGACAGATACAGGTTGTTTTGTTCCAGAGCTAGACCTCACGGATGACCTCCGATGGTTCGATGCGTGATACCCGAAAAGCCCCGTAAGCTGAAGCCAGCACGGCGATACCCAAGGTCAAAACAAAGCCGGTCAAAACGTGGTCGAGGGATAGGCGACATACATATTCGCTCGCAGAGAGATATTCGGAAAAAAGCCCGTTGATCATTTTTTCCGCAATTTTGTAAAGGAAAACAGCCATCAGCGTACCCAGAACGCTGGTGGCCATGGATTGGACGATCGGATACCAAATGATGGTTTCGGTTGAAAAGCCGATCAGGCTTGAAATACCAAGATACCGGCTTTTACGGTTCACATTGGCCAATACATTGCTGACCATAGAGGCAAAATAACCCAACACCGCCACGACAGCGATAAGGCTGAAAATAAGGTTAAACGCACGGTCCAGACGTTTGACCGTTTCAATATCCTCTGCCTGGGTATAAACCTCCAGGCCTTGATCCATCAACATGCCGCGTAATTGGCCCACATCATAAATTGAGCCGGCATAAAGCCGAAAACTGGGATAAACTCTCGGCCGGGTCGGCCGCGCGCTGCCCGGCCACCCGAATGTCTCAGAGCCGTAACCGTCACGGTAGCCCTCGATTGCCTCCAGAAGCTCCAACCGCACAAAGGCAGCTTCTCGGGTAAAGGCCTCCAGAGGCAGGACAGCGACAATTTTCAATGTGACCGCAACCTGTTGCTTTACCCCGCCTACAGACCGTCCGACCTGCCCGGTGATATGCTGACCCTCTTTTACATTAAGTTTGCGCGCGGCCGGCTCCGATAACACGACCGTATTTTTATCGGCTACGATGCGCCCATATTGCTCCAGCAACGGATCACCTTCGGCGGTAGGAATAATGGACACGAGAACCGTGCGCGGATTTGCTGAATTTTTATTATACAGGATCATACTGGCCGCAATGGAGCGGGTTTGTGGAATAACAAAAGCCACATCAGGGCGATTCCGCATGGCAGAAAACCAGTCTGCACCATAGCGACCGCTTCCCACCGGAGAAATTTCGCGGTTCCTAGGATCTTGAATCAGGCGATCGGACAGGGTGTTGATAATCCCGCTCTTCACCCCGAATAACACCAGCAAAGGTGCCAGAACGGCTGCCAAACCCATCACCGCACACGCAGATAACAATCGCTCATGCAAGTAATCGCGCAGCGCCAGATGAATGACCGTTTTAAAGGTGTTCATCGTTCAATCTGTTGCCTACCCCAAAATTCTCGCTCGCACATTGCCACGTTTCGGGTCCTGTTTGAAGCCGAATTCTACGCGACGGAAACCGCGTTCCCCTAATTTTCCCCAGTCGTGCGTGGCCATAATCAGGGTAACACCATATTCGTCGGTTAGTTTGTTGAACAGACTCATGATTTCTTCAGCGTTAATCGGATCGAGAGAAGCGGTCGGCTCATCGGCTATAACCACTGAGGGTTGATGCGCCATGCCCCTGGCAATGGCCACCCGTTGACGCTCCCCCACCGATAATTGACCGGGAAGTTTGTTCAGATGTCGCTCAATATGCAGGCGTTGTGCGATGGATTTTACGGCCTCTTCAACCGGTAAACCAAGTCCCCGCCGGCTGATTCCAATGTTCTCCCGGACCGATAGAAATGGAAAGAGACCGCCTGTTTGCAGAACATATCCGATATGCAGCATGCGGGTATGCGCCAGGCGGCTCAGCCGCCTGTGCTGCCAGGCGTCCATCACATTCAGGGCTTCCCCATTTTGGGGAAAAAAGTCAAACCGTCCGGCTTCATCAGGTCGCAAGACCATAGCCAGCAGATCGAGCAAGGTGCTTTTGCCGCATCCGCTGAAACCCACCAGGGCAATCTTCTCTCCCCGACGAATAATAAGCTGGGGGACTGTCAGTGTAAAACCCTGCTCCCCGGGCCAGCTTTTGGTTACTTCTTGAAGACGAAAGACTTCATTTGCAGTTACGTCAAACTGGGTTGCCTTAACACTGGGCTTGTCCTGAGTTGGTCGAACCCCCTTCATTATCGCCACAGTGTCCCTGGCAGCGTCCTTCAAAGATCTTCTCTTCTTCATGTTCAGAGGAGTTCTCCTTTAACATTAGAGCGCCGTCTTCATTTTCGTCCGATTGATTTTCACGGCCAGACACGATGGAAACTTCCCCGGTTAGGGCATAAGACTCAAGGGTATTCGATAGACGGCATCTCCCGGTTCGGTTGCCCCGAAAGTTACCCAGTTGGCCACATCGTCATGGATTTGAGTATATCTTTTGATCTTTGATTTTAGATTATTGACGATGGCCTGCTGCTCCCCGACGCTCAATCTGTACCAATCCTCTTCGGTCAATCGCATGATATTGCTGCGGTAAGGTAAATCATCCAGGAATTCTGCGAGGACACCCATCTCACCTAAGTTTTGGTCCGGCTTTCTGCTGAATTGTAAGGGATCACGTGACATCTGTGCGACCGCTGCGAGAATGCTCTGGAAGAAATCTTTGACCCCCGTTCGTTTCGTTCGCTGGGCTTGATCCAGAACGACCTTGAGGCGCTGGCTCAGGTCGCTGAGCTGATTTTTGGTTAACAAGACGCTCACCTTGAAGGCAGGCGTGTCGGGACGCGCCAAATCCATGTCTGCAACCCAGGCTTTGACAACCTTTGGGGCCTGAACACCGGCGCGACTGCCTAAAAATTCAAGCTGCATGGCATATCCCAAAATGGCGGCCTTGCGCACCGCCTCCTGCACCACATCCCCGGCCCGATCAGTGGGTACTTCGGGCAGTGTCAATTTCTCACCCATACTGGTTGCCCGCACCAGTTCCACCATCTGGGAGGCAACGCCCTCAACCACGCGTCCAAAGCCTCGCACGCCGGTTGCAGGCTGAGCGGCTTCAATGGGTACATACAGATCCCCGATCAGCGGATCGGAGTGTCCGGTCAGGGTTTTGTATTGGGTTTCTGCATAAGTGTGGTCGTTTACCTTTCTACCCGCAGGTGTTTTGAGATGAAGAGCAAAAATTTTTACACCCTCGGCCCCTGCCATATCTGCTATCTCGGCCTCGTTCATATCGGTTGAGGAAAAGGGATCGTCGTTGCGAATAGCACCTGCATCCGTAATGAGAAAGGCGAGCCGCGATGAATACGGTGACCAATTCAGTTTTTCAAGAGCTGTCTTAAGCCCCGCAAAGGCGTCTTCGTTGAAAGAATGCGTGGAAATCTTGGCTTCCTGTGCCTGGGCCAGGGCAAGTTCAAATTGGGTGCGCTCCCTTCCATCCCGCAAATCGGATAACACCCTAACCACATAATCAACTCCCGGTGTTTTCTTAGTGCTGTTTCGAAAGGCAACCAATCCAAATGCCACTTTATCGGATAAGCCGGCTTTTTCGATGGCGTCATAAATCTTGCGGACAGCCTCCCGGGTCCTATCAATATAGGGTTTCATGGAAATCGTGGTATCAATGACGAATACGATTGCTGTTTTTAATTCTATATCTTCCGGTAGTTTGCCTGAGCCGGGATCAACGGAAGCGACTTCTAAAAATTTAACGCCTTCAAAAAGCTCAAGCGCTTGAAAAATCGGTATAAGGTAAAACCGCTTTCTTGAGACGGCTTCCTCTGGTGGTTCGACCGCCAATACCGGGAATTGAGCGGGCGGGGAGATGCTTCTCGATTGAATCGCCGCAAACTGGGATGCAAGTTGAGCTGCCTGTTCACCCGGAGATGGTGATCCGGCAACTTTCTGAAGCGACTTCAGATCTTTGAGAAATAAAGCCGGCTGACGGCCGGTTCTTTCCGAAAAAACCAGTGTCAATGCTTGATTCCAATCAGAAGTTTTCGATCCTTTAATCCATCCAACGGCCCCTTCGGTGTCCGAAAGCCCGACTCCCAGCCATGCCTCACCGCCGACCGAGGCGCGCTGGTAAACATAAAATACCGTAAACGGCTTGACCCACTTTTCCAGAACTTTCGCAGCGTTTCCCGCCCGTGCATACATTTTAGTGCCCGGATGGGTGATGACCTTTTGATACAATGTGCGTTTGCCGGGTATGAGCAGCGGCTTGCTTTGTTGCGCCGCGTAGATATCTTCCCCCTTAAGCCCCAAACAGATAAAAAATACCACCAATATACCAATGAACCCGGTCCTGCTCATGGATTTTATGTTTTTGGTTTGCATGGCTGGCCCTCCGTTTTTATAAAGCTATTGCCAATTCGTTAATACCTCACGCGCCTCACGAGACCCTTGCGCCGCCTCTTTTTGGAGCCACTGTCGCAGGTCTGAGAGATGATTTTGCGCCGCCAGCTGTCCTCCAGACAAAGCCACCTGGTACCACTCATATGCGGCCGCAGGATCTTTGATAATCGTTCCGCTGTCATCGGTAGCGGTGGGATCAAAATAGCGCGCCACGATCAACGCTGCCTCTGAATTTCCGGCTTCAGCAGCGTACTCCAGAAGAATAAACGCCGCGTCAGCCCGTTCCGGTTTTTGCGGCAATGATTTCGCAAGCACCACGGCAGCTTGCGGATCGATCCCCTTTAGCATTGCACTTCGCACCTGTTCAAGCAAAGGCGCATCGGGTGAATAGGGCGGCGGGAGGGGCTTGGGCGCCTCTTCCTTGGGGGGCAAATTTGCCATCCGAGGCAGTTTGGTTGGCTCAGCCGTTTGCTTGGTCGGAACGGCTTGTCTTGATACGCGCCAGGCGAAGTAACCGCCGACAACCACAGTGATGACGATAGCAACCGTGATTAAGATCCACCAGCGTCTTGGCGTCTTTTGACTGTCAAAATTATATTCCACAAAAACTCTCCTCTAATAATTGGTTATAGCGGCGATAATTTTCGATCTATTTTATCCAATTCCAGGTGAGCAGGTGATATTCGGATTCATGTATTATTATAGAGCCATACAACCGTCTCGGAAGGTTTGTCGGAACCGTGATGGTGATTGCAACCTGTAGCTAAAAATATGCATTGAAATCACCTATTCGTCGTTTACCTTAGAAAAAATATAAAGAAATGAATTCATTGTGTCAAATCAAAACGGATGAATTGTCCAATTCAGAAACTACCATCTCTAAAGATTTTGCGGTCAGCCCAGCTTTTCTATTCTGTAAGATAGAGGTTGCGACCCATTTTTTTGAAAAGCTTCAGACCACAGCTGTCTTCAAATAGCTTTACCCGGTCAGTAACCGCGGGCTGGCTGACAAATAAATGCCTGGCCGTGCGGCTGACATTCTGACATTTTGCGACCTGGTGAAAGGCTCTGAGCTGGTTTAGATTGATCATAGCTGCAGCCCATCTTCCAATCCAGACTTTATGCTACCTGGACCTTGCCCCGCTTCGCGGGATGAAATGTCTAATTTTATGACACCAAGGGGCTCCTCATGAAAATTAATGCGAATATGAAAGCTTCCGACTCGTGCAAAATTCAGGTAATAATAATCGACTTATCGAAATTTTGCCTATCATAAAAGAATTGGCAAGACAAGTTCCCGTGAAGGAGGTTTTATGTATTTATGTATCGTTTATATTTTTAATAAAACTTTCTTCTTCCTTTCCGCGGAAAAAGCTGTTACTCTCCACCAACCAGCCTTTCTATTTTTATTGGGGCAGAGGGATTTAAGCGGTCTCCTAACCTACCCCTGGGGGGAAAATATATGAATAAAAAATTAATTCTTATCGGCTGCGGGCTTATTGTCGTTTTATTGGTGTGGTCTGTAATTTCAATCTATCCCGATTGGCTGTGGTTTGAGAATCTGGGCTTTTCGCCTGTTTTCTGGACCATGCTTTTGAGCAAATTCGGTTTTGGTTTCATGATATGGTTGCTTTTAATTTTGATCATAAGCCTTAACCTTTACATTGCCAGTCGGTTAAATCCAGGCCGCGGGTCAGGTCTGGGCATTAAAGCTGCCGACGATTATGTTGCCCAACTCGGCCTTTCAGGCGGGACCTTAAATTCGCTTCTCATCGCGGCACTTCTGATTCTCAGCCTTTATATTGCCTCACAGGGTTCCCACCAATGGCATTTGCTGCTGCGCTATCTGAATCAGCAACCTTTTGGCAGCACGGATCCTATTTATAATCGGGATATCGGCTTTTATCTGTTTTCTCTGCCCCTGTACGCGTTCGTCCGCAACGGCTTAATCGTTCTTTTTGTTTTATCCGGTCTGGTTACTGCCGGTTGGTATCTGAAAAATGGCGCTCTTCAAATAGAGGGAGAATTCAGTCAAACGCAGGGTGCTCCGCCCTCTTTTCCTAAAATATCGGTTGCACCCAAAGCCAAGCAACATCTTATTTTCCTGGGCGGAATCATTGTTATACTTTTGGCCTGGGGTTTTTATCTGAAAATATATGAACTTTTGTATTCGACACAGGGACCTGCTTTCGGTGCCAGTTATACCGATGTCCGCATCAAGATCTGGGCCTATAGGTTTCTGATCATCGTTTCCCTGGGCTTTGCGCTGGTCGTCTTTATCAACGCCTTTAAATTCAGACTGAAGTTACTCCTGTTCAGTGGCGCCATTTGGATAGGGGCGATGTTGGTGTTTGGGACCCTGCTACCCTTGCTGATCCAAAAATTTGTGGTTAAGCCCAATGAGTTGGCCAAAGAATCACCCTATATCGCTTACAATATTGATTATACCCGTAAAGCCTATAATCTGAATAAGATTAAAGTGGTCGATTTTGAGGTCAATGACAGATTAAGTGAAGCGGACATCAAGAGTCATGATGCAACGATTCAAAATATCAGGATCTGGGATGAGCGTCCTTTACTTCAAACTTACAGACAGATTCAAACCATACGGCTTTATTACAATTTTAACAATGTAGACGTTGATCGCTACCTCATCGATGACCAGTATCGGCAGATTATGCTGGCTGCCCGGGAGTTGGATGTAAATCAACTTCCGCCTCAGGCAAATACCTGGGTCAATCGGCATCTGATCTATACCCATGGCTACGGACTGGCCTCAAGTCCGGTCAATGAAGTCACCAGCGAGGGACTGCCCCGCCTCTTCATCAAAGACCTGCCGCCTTCGTTTGTACCGGATCTGAAGATAGAACGCCCTGAGATCTATTATGGAGAAAAAACGGTTGAGTATGTTCTTGCAAAAACCAAGACCGAGGAATTTGATTATCCCAAAGGGGATAAGAATGTCTATACCATTTATCAGGGAAGCGGTGGTGTCCCGATCAAGTCGTTTTTCAGAAGACTTTTATATTCCATAGAATTTTTGGATCCCCAGATACTATTCACCACATATTTAGGCCCGGAGAGCCGGATTATGTATAACCGCCGAATTGGCAGGCGCACGCGTCTGATCGCACCTTTTCTTGATTATGACAGCGATCCGTATATGGTCGTTTCCGGGGGCAAGCTCTATTGGATTCAAGACGCTTACACGACTTCTGATATGTATCCCTATTCTCGTCGATCTTCCGGCCATTTCAAAAACAAAGCACTAAACTACATACGTAATTCCGTCAAGGTAACCATCGATGCCTACAATGGTGATGTCGTTTTTTACATTATTGATGGGAAAGACCCTATTATTAAGACCTATGCGAGTATATTCCCGGACCTGTTTAAGCCTTTCAATGAAATGCCTGATGATTTGAAAAAACACATCCGCTATCCCAAAGATCTCTTTAGAATCCAGGTGGGGACATACACGAAATATCATATGGAAGATGCCCAGGTATTCTATAACCAGGAAGACCTCTGGCAAGTTCCGGATGAGTTGTATGGTGATAGCCGGCAGGAAATGGAGCCTTACTATATCATTATCAAACTGCCCGAAGCGGAAAAAGAGGAATTTCTCCTGATGCTGCCTTTCACCCCTTCTGCCAAGGATAATATGATTGGCTGGCTGGCGGCCAGAAGTGATCTGCCCGACTACGGGAATCTGTTAGTCTACAAGCTGCCCAAGGAAAAACTGGTCTACGGGCCGATGCAGATTGAGGCCAGGGTGGACCAGCAAACGGATATCTCACGGGAGTTGAGCTTATGGGGCCAAAGAGGTTCCAGAGTTATCAGGGGCAATCTTTTGGCCATCCCCCTCAAGGATACCTTTATCTATGTGGAGCCGGTTTACCTGGAGGCCAAACAGGAAGAAAGCGAAACGGCTTCAACCGGCGCAACTCAACAAAAAGGTTTTGCAAAATCCCGCAAAGGCGCCGGCTCCGCTTCTTCAAAAAGGGGCAAATCCTTGACGGCTGCCTTGCCGGAATTAAAAAGAGTTATTGTCGCTTTTAGCAATCGCTTAATTATGGAGAATAATCTTGATAAGGCTTTAAGCGGTGTATTGGATGAGCAAATATCCTCGAAAAAACTGGTCTCCTCATCCATTCCCCGGGATCAGGATACGACCCAACTCGGCGTGTTGGCGCTGGAACACTATAATAAAGCCAAAGATTACCTGCGCCAGGGTAATTGGGCTGAATACGGAAGAGAACTGGAAAACCTAGAAAAAATTCTAACAGAATTATCGCGTATAACGAAAGAAATGAAATAACCAACTGGAATTCATTTCTCCGATTTTCGGCGTTGAGCCAAAATTCTGGTCATTAACATACCGATACCCATCGGGTGCATATCTTCTGTCTTCAGTCTTCGAAGTGTCTCCACAAAGGCATTGGCCGGCGTGGACAGGATTTGATCTTTGAGGCAGGCAATGCTTACATCCAGATAGATCTTCGGGCCCGTTAATGGAACTACAGCCAGTTTTTTTTCTTTAAGCTCTGCGGCCACTGCTTCCTTTACCACAAATGAAACCCCTTCGCCACGCTGCACCAGCTGTTTGATAAATTCCGTATTGCTGGTTTCCATCAGGATGTGGGGCGTACGATCTTCTTTCTGGAATAACGTTTCTACCAGTTTACGCGTACCGGAGCCTTTTTCTTTCATAATAAATCGTTCTTCTGCCAGATCTATGAAGGGTATCGACTTCCTTTTGGTCAAGGGGTGGTTAGGCGACACGATTACGGCCATCTCTTCCTGGCTGAAAGGCATGAAATTGATCTCCGGGTTATCTTCTGCTTTGGCAATCACCGCCACCTCAATTTTTAAATCGAGCAGGCTGTGGATCATGTCCAGCGAGCTGCCTTCATTCAATTGAATTTTGATATTTGGATAGTTTTTGTGAAATGTGGTGATCATCAGGGGCATAAAATAACGGGCATAGGCCTTGGTGGTCCCCAGGCGGAGAACCCCCCTCTTGAGTTCGCGCATATCGTCGATGACGTTTTCGATTTCTTTTTCATATCTAAAAATTCTTTCGGCATATTCAAAAAGTGACTTGCCTTCGTCCGTGAGGAAGATCCTGCGCCCTCTTTTCTTGAACAGCTTCAGATTGCAAAACCCTTCAAACGACTTGATCTGGGCGGTAACCGCCGGTTGCGTTATAAATAGATCCTTGGCCGCAGCCGTAAAATTCAAGTTTTTTGCAGCATAATAGAAGACTCGCAATTGATTAAAATTTAACATGGCTTCGTTATGGGTATTCAGTATTGGGTATTCGGTATTGATTACTTAACTTTTTTTTATACCATTTATCAACCCATAAATAAAACTTATGATTAGCATAAAAATAATTTGTTTGACAGCTTATTTTTAATCCTTCATAAGATATTAGATTTTATTTCATTTCAGGCTACTGCGCGTGAACCTATGCTGGTTCTGAATTTAACTGATGAGATCCAGTTCCTCCGACCTAAAGCCTTTAAGCCACTCTTGTATTTCGTAATATACTTTTCAAGGCATCGTTAACCCACCACCGAAAGGAGAATGAAAATGGCCGAAAATGCTGGAAGATTCCCGGACCCTCACGAGTTTGAAGTCCCTGCTGAACTCGAAGGCTGGGAAGAAATGTATCCCGCCCACCATCTGTTTTCTGAAGACAGAGCAGATTGGGAAAAAGCTCAATTCTGGTATCAGGACAAAATCCACGCCCCGGAACCTATGCCGCCCTTGGATTTGATTTTCCAGGAAGCCTGGCAGATTGCCCTTTCGCAATACACCACAAGGGTATTCTGTATCCCACCGGCCCAGGGAATCGCCCAACGAATGATGGGGTGCTATATGTACATCTGTGCCATCGCACCGCCACCGGAAGAAATCATCGGTGAGAAAGCCGGGCATTTTGAAAAACGGGTATTTTATGTATTTGAACATTATGATGAGCTCTGGGACAAATGGCTGACCAAGTTTAAAGCGCTCGGCGAAGAAATGGCTGCGGTGAAAGTCCCCGCCGAGTTGCCGAAATTTGTTCCTGATGATCAGGTTTTGCCGGCGCCTACCGGGGTGTACGACAGTTATTTTTTGATCGAAGCCTTTGACAAGCTCGTCAACCAGATGTTTAAAGGCTGGCAGTATCACTTTGAAATGCTGAACCTGACCTACCTGGCCTATCTGATGTTTGCCGATGTCGCCCGCAAGCTTTTTCCCGGTATTAGTGAAAGTGCCATCGGCAAAATGGTCGCCGGCGCCTATGTGTCCATGTTCAAGCCCGAAGAAGAACTTTGCCGCCTTTCTAAGCTGGCAGCTTCTGCCAAGGAAGTTTCCGCTATCCTCAAGAGTGACAAACCGGTGGAAGATAAGGTCGCTGAGTTACAAAAAACCGCGGATGGGAAAAATTGGCTGGCAGAGTATGAAAAAGCCAAAGATCCGTGGTTTTATGTCTCCTGCGGCAGCGGCTGGTTTCATTATGAGGGCAGCTGGCTGACCGATCCGAACATTCCCTACAGCTATATCAAAGGCTATGTCGAACGGCTGGAAAACGGCGAGAGCATCGAACGCTCGCTGGATAAGATCGAAAAGGAAAGAGATGAAATTGTGGCCGAGTATCAAAAACTCATCAAGACCGACGAAGATCGTAAGGCTTTTGATGATGCCTACAACACGATTCGAACGATTTACCGATACGCCGAAGACCATCTGTTCTGGGTTGAACACTGGTTCCACACCATCTGGTTTGATAAGATAAGGGATTTCGGACAGCTGCTGGTCAACAACGGCTTGCTAAATGAGGTCGATGACATTTTCATGTTTAACCGCTATGAAATCCCACAGCTGCTGACCGAGCTATCAACCGGCTGGGCCCTGGGTGTGGATATCCCCATGCGCGGAAGCTTTTATAAATCGAAAGCCGAAAAGCGTAAAAAAATTCTCGAAGCAGCCAGCCAATGGAACCCGATCCCGGCGCTGGGGGTTCCTCCGGAAGAAGTGGCCGAACCCTTTACCATCATGCTGTGGGGTATCACCACCGATAAGGTCAAGGAGTGGCTCAAGGGTGTTGATGTAACCCAAACCGAAGATGTCTCTGAGATCAAAGGTTTCGCTTCATCGGCCGGTATTGTCGAGGGCCCGGCCCGTGTGCTGAAAATGCTCAAAGACATTGTGGATTTACAGCCCGGTGAGATCCTGGTTTGTCCGTCCACAAATCCATCCTGGGCACCCGTGTTTACCAAAATTAAGGCCGCGGTGACCGACATCGGCGGTCTGACCAGCCACGCCGCCATTGTCTGCCGCGAATACGGCGTTCCGTCTGTGACCGGCACCGGGGTGTCTACTGCCGTCATTAAAACCGGCGATATTCTCAAAGTCGATGGTGACACCGGGGTGGTCGAAATCGTCAAACGGGCAGGATAAACACTTTAACCGGTTTTCCTGAAAATCTTTGCTCTTTGTGGTAATTCTGCGCCGCGTAATAAAAACCTCCATGCTGAAACCCCTTTGTTGAGGGAGGGGTTTCAGATGGAAGGGTATCGAAGGAAGAAAAAATGAATTATATCCTGGATTTTGAAAAACTGGATAAAAATTCACTGGCCAGCGTCGGCGGCAAAAATGCCAGCCTGGGTGAGATGATCAAAGCCGATATTCGGGTCCCGCCCGGGTTTGCGGTAACCACCGATAGCTATTTATTGTTCATTACCGAAGCCGGAATTAAAGACCGGATTCTCGGAATGGTATCAAATTTAAACCCCGATGATGTGGCGGCCCTCAACAAGGCCAGCGCCGATGTTCAGGAATTGATCAAAAAGACAGCCATACCCGAACCTGTAGCCAAGGCGATCGCGGACGGCTATTTGCAGCTGTGTAACAAATGTGCCGTCAAAGCCATCCCTGTGGCGGTGCGTTCGAGTGCGACGGCTGAAGATCTGCCTACCGCCAGCTTTGCCGGCCAGCAGGATACCTACCTCTGGGTTCAGGGAGCAGATCAGGTTGTCATAAATGTTCAGAATTGCTGGGCCAGTTTGTTTACCCCGCGGGCAATCGCCTACCGGATCAAAAACGACTTTCCCCATGAACAGGTGCTGATCAGCGTGGGTGTTCAGAAAATGGTCAATTCAAAGGCGGCCGGGGTCATGTTTACTCTGAATCCGACGGATGGGGATATATCCAAAGTGGTCATCGAGGGCAGCTGGGGACTGGGGGAGACCGTGGTTTCCGGTTCAGTCAATCCGGATAAATTTGTAGTCGATAAAGTCATGCTGGAAATTAACGAAAGAACCGTATCCACCAAGCACATCGAATGTGTCTATGATCTGGAAAAGGGCGAGGTGGTTAACGCCGATGTCGACGAAAATATGCAGTGTACCTGCTGTCTGGCCGACGATGAAATAAAAGCACTCGTCAGGGCCGCAAAAAATATTGAAAACCATTACGGCCGACCCATGGATATCGAATGGGCGATTGATAAGGATATTTCTTTTCCGGATAACATGTTTATCGTCCAGGCACGACCGGAAACGGTATGGAGCCAGCGCAAAACAGAATCGGTCATTGGCAAAAAGACCGGTCGCCAGTTGTTAATGGAACAGGCCATGAAACGCATCAAAATACCGTAAGGAGGAAATGTTTTATGAAAAGCATGAGGGATTTTATTGCCAAGGGTGAAGAAACGGGTCTGTGTAAACGGATCAGCGCCGAAGTCGACTGGAATCTGGAATTGTCGCATATCGCCAAACTAAATGAAGAGCAAAGCGGCCCGGCGCTTCTTTTCGAAAACGTAAAAGATTATGATACGCCGGTCATCACCAGTGTCTGCACCACCACTCAGAGGCTGGCATTGATTATGGGGCTGCCGCTTGAATCCACACTGGTAGATCTTTATGAGGAGTGGGCCAAGCTGGGTGAAAATCTGATGCCTCCTAAAACGGCGGATGTCTCGGGCGCTCCCTGCAAAGAAAACATTCTGACCGGTGATGATATCGACCTTTTCAAATTTCCAGCTCCCCAGTGGTATCCACTGGATGGCGGGCGTTATATCGGTACGGCTCATTTCATCATCAGTAAAGATCCCGAGACCGGCTGGGTTAATCTGGGGACTTACCGCAGCCAGCTTCTGGAGAAAGACAAGATCGGTACCCAGTTCATCAAAGGTAAACACGCCGACATCATGCTGAAAAAATACCAGGCCATGGGCAAGCCCATGCCCGTGGCTTCGGTTATCGGGTGCGACCCGCTGCTTTTTATCCTGGGCGCAGCCCGGATTTCTGCCTTTACATCGGAATATGATGTCGCCGGAGCGTTGCGGGGCGAAGCCGTCGAGGTGGTTCCGGGAGAAACGGTGGACCTCCCCATACCGGCCCAGGCTGAAATTGTAATCGAAGGCGAAGTGGATGCCGACAAATTTATGGAAGAAGGGCCGTTTGGCGAGTATACCGGCTATTATTCCGGAGTCGGTGCGGATCCGCGCAATTATATAGATGTCAAATGCGTTACCCACAGAAACAATCCCATTTTATGGGGGACCACCGTGGGCAGAGCGGTCACCGATACGCATATGACCATGGCGCTCTCATACGGCGCGACGCTGTGGCAGCAGCTTCTGGCCATGAAAATTCCAGGGTTAAAGGCGGTTTATTGCCCGCCTGAAGGCTCCGGACGATTTCTGGCCATCATCTCCATGAAGCAAATGTATCCCGGGCATGCCGATCAGGTGCTGACCGCGGCCATCTCAACCGAAATGGGCGCCTATGGCTTGAAGACGGTCATCGTCGTGGATGAAGATATCGATCCCTGGGATATCCCGCGCGTCATGTATGCCCTGAGCTTCCGGTTCCAGCCCAACCGGTCCCAGGTGATCAAGCGCGGAAGATCAACGCCGCTTGACCCCTCGCTTCCCATAAATGCCAGGGAAATTACCGGACGGCTCTTACTGGATGCCACGATTCCATATGATTGGAAAGACAAGCCGATTCCCATTGAGCTGGATCCGGAAATGGTTGAGAGGGTCAAGGGAAGATGGTCTGAATTAGGCCTTTAGCGGCTTTTTATGGCAGAGTGACTAAAGTGATCTAAAGTGGGAAGTGACTAAATTTAAATTATCGCTGCGCTCTATCTTTAATATATAAACGACAGAATTCCTTAACTTTAGGCATTTTAGCTCACCTTAGGCACTTTAGGCACTTTTTTTGAAGCACTTTAAAAGGAATTGCGAAGATGACGGAAAATAAACTGTTGGACGGCAAACGGGTTCTGGCCGTCGATGATGAGCAGGATGTTCTGGATACCCTGGTCGATCTGCTTCCCATGTGCGAGGTTGCAAAAGCGTCTTCATTTGAGGAAGCTGAAAGGCTGTTGGAGACCCAGCACTTCGATATCGCTATTCTGGATATTATGGGAGTTGACGGCTACGGGTTGTTGGATATTGCGACCCGCAAAAACATACCGGCGGTCATGTTGACAGCGCACGCCTGGAGCCCGGATAACCTTGTTCGTTCGATCAAAGAAGGTGCGGTCTCTTATCTGCCCAAGGAAGAGCTGACAAATATTACAGATTATTTGAATGATGTGTTGACTGCCAAAAAAGAAGGCCGCAACCCATGGGATTCCTGGCATGAACGCTTGCCAACCTCGTATTTTGAACGACGATGGGGCGCTGCCTGGAAGGATACCGACCGGGAATTCTGGGACACATTTAGAGCCAGCCTTAAAAAAAGGCCGAAAAAATGATGGGATTAAATGAAAATGGCTAAAAAAACTATTTTGATTATAGCGAACCTGGATACGCGTGGGGCTGAATTCAAGATGGTTAAGGAACTCATCGAGTCCCAAGATCACAATGCCTTGCTGCTGGATTTCAGCATGGAGCAGGAACCCTTTTTCACGGGTGATATTACCTGTGAAGAAGTTGCCAACGAAGGCGGTTTCAACATAGAAAAGGTGCGCCAATTTTATCGGACCGATCGTGAAAAGGCGACTGAAAATCAGATACGGGGCGCGCAGAAAATTGTTCGGCGCTTGATGGAAGAAGGAAAAGTGCATGGTGTGCTGGGCGTCGGCGGAGGGACGGCATCACTGGTTGCCACAAGTGTCATGCGTTCGCTGCCTTTTGGGATGCCCAAGCTGATGGCATCGAGTATGGCTGCCCACCCCAAATACGTGGGTAAGTATGTGGGTACCAAAGATATCACCATGTTAAACACCGTGGTCGATGTGGTGGAAATAAATCCGATCCTAAAAACCCAGCTCATTAATGCTGTTGGGGCCATATGCGGTATGGTTGAGTTATCACCGGGCTGGAAAGCCGAATTTGACCAGCCGGTGGTGGCAATCACCAGCTTTGGTTTTGCGGAACGAAGCGTGGAACCGGCTATCCACTATCTTCGCGATAAGGGGTATATCCCAGTCCCCTGCCATGCCCAGGGCCGAGGAGATCGGGCCATGGATGAACTTATACGTGATGGCTGGTTTAATGGCGTCATCGATCTGGTCAGTCGGGGTATCGTTGAACAGATGCTGGATGGCAACTGTGCCGCCGGTGATGACCGATTGCTGGCTGCCGGTGAATCCGGTGTCCCACAGGTTGTTGCGCCGTCAGGGCTGGACATGCTCAGTGTCGGTGGGCGGCCGGAACTATTGGAACGTTATCAGGGAAGGCCTCAAGCCGTAATCGATAAACTCAGAATCGAGGTCAGAACCAGCGCAGAGGAGTTGCAGCAGGCCGCCCGGATCATTGCTGATCGTTTAAACGCTTCCAAGGCCCCTTGCGCTGTTCTGATTCCATTAAGAGGCTGGAGCTCTCTTGACAGGGAAGGAGGGCCTCTTTATGATCCCGATGCCGACCGAACATTTGCGAAAACGCTTAAAAAATATCTGAATTCCGTCGTACCCGTCGTAGAGGTGGATCTTCATCTAAACACACCGGAGTTCGGCAAGGAGGCCGTAGAACTATTTCATCAGATTTTTACAAGCAATCTCAAAAAAGCATCTAACGCTCAATAATTGCGTTAAAAGTCCTCTTAAGATGCTTACATGATTAGCGATGATTTGGTGCCGGGAAAATTAGAAAGGCAACCGATAGAACATAAATGGCTAATACCGAATTCATGATTAAAACAGATACCGGCGCATATGATCTGACGGCAAGTGCCCGATGGATCGGCCCGGATCTATTGGTCGCAGTCTGGGGGGGCGAAAAGCCTCACATTGGCGCTGTGGCGGTGGCACAACCCCGCCCGAGTTTGAAAGATCCCGAGGTGACCAGCGCCACTGCCTCTGTCATCTGTAATGTCGGGCACAAGGAAGACGAATTGGTCAAAGCCGCCTCTGAAATTTTGGCATCTGCTCTGGAAACCCAAGTCGTCGTGGCAGCCGGTATTCACTGGGACAACCTCGATGACGAAGGAATTCAAAGGATAATAAAAAACAGTAGAATACTCATTGAGATGATTTTGGAAAAATGTGTGGCGTAATTTCCAGGCTTTAAGAAACAAGATATAATTATTTAACCGCAGATGCACGCAGACTATCGCAGACTAATATCTGGCCGACGTGGCCAGGTATTAACTGTTTTAACAAAAGGAGTTTATTCCCGCAAAGCGGGATGTTGTTTTTGTTCGGCCAAGTCGGCCGAACAAAAGGTCTGCGTCTATCTGCGTGAGTCTGCGGTTAATTCTACTCACGCAATTTAACCTCTGCGACAAATAATAAATAAAGGACATATTTATGGCGAAACGAATCGTTATCGGCATCTCCGGTGCCAGTGGTGTCATCTATGGCGTTCGAATGCTGGAATTGTTGCGGGAAACGCAATTTGAAACACATCTGATTATATCCCAGGCCGGCAAATTAAATATCGAAATCGAAACCAGCTATACGCCCGACAAAGTTGAAGCCATGGCGGATTTCATTTATGATCATAAAGATATGGCCGCATCACTTGCCAGCGGATCCTTTCTAACCGAAGGCATGGTGGTGATTCCCTGCACCATCAAATCGTTGTCGGGTATTGCCAATGCCTACAATGAAAATCTTTTGGTACGGGCTGCAGATGTGACGTTAAAAGAAAAGCGCAAACTGGTTCTGGTGGTCAGAGAAACACCTTTGCACATAGGGCATCTTCGATTGATGACCATGGCCGCCGAAATGGGCGCCCATATACTGCCGCCGGTGCCTTCATTTTATCACCAGCCGAAGACCATTGACGATATTATCGATCAAACGATCGGAAAGGTATTCGACTACATCGGCATTGAACACGAGCTTTTCAAGCGCTGGGGGGAATCGCAGGAGAATCCAAAAATCCGTGACGGTCACTTAAAAAAACTGAGGATGAAATAGGCCCCCCTTACCCCTTCTCGCTCTGTCGACGGCCAACTGGAAGTGGTTTCAAAACCTCAGATCAGGTTCAAGGGCCCCCGCAAATTGCGGGATTTGGCATCGAGCCTTAATATATCAAGGTGCTCAACCCCCGCGACTCTGAGCGGAGAGATGGAGTTTTGAAACCACCTCTAATCAGCGTTTTGCATGACAATCCGTACACTGTCTGTAAGGGGCCTGTGTGTCCCCTTCCCTGGCAAGCTCTCTGTGGCAGCCCTTGCAGTTTTTGTGGTAAGCAATATTCAGCTTACGGATCTTGCCGTCTCTTTTTAGCGGATCGTGACATTGGGAGCACTTCTGGACAGGCTGTCCTTCTTCCCAGACGTTTTGCCCGTCTTTATAGTCATGGTGACACGCATCGCAGGTATCGACATAACCTTCGGCATGTTCGGCATGGGAAAAATACACAGATCCCTTGCGATCGGTCTTGTAAATCTTGTTGTTGATGGAAATCTCATCGGGAGCTTCCTGCACTTCGGTGGCATCTGTAAAGTCGGCCGTCACAAAAAGGAGGCCGAACGCAATCCAAAAAATAAAGCCCAAAATTCCGGTAAAAAAAACCTTTCGCCCCTGCATGCCATTAAACCCCGGATTCATCGTGTTCTCCTCAAATTGGTTTAGCTGTGATGTCTGCAGCAAATAATTTCAAGATTTTTCATAGCAATTCTATAGGTGAAAATCAATTCAAAATCCGCGCACTGCTCCGGTCATTACATGCCCACAAAGGGATGCAGCCATGCAGGGTTACCCGAATTATTCAGCGCAAAGATGATCGAAAATGACCCTAAAAAAGACGACCCAATCCCTTTTCCGCTCAGCGGTGATACGGCGTCTCCCACCAGCCGATAATGGACTCATATCTCTTAAACCGCAGCCTTTCCCTGCGTTCAATCTCTCTGATCCAATGCCCCAAACCGGATGCGTGATGGATAATAAGAGGGGTGCTGTGAGGCGGCAAAATATCGTTTTGAAGACCATAAAGATATATCGTTTTTTGAATATTGGTTTCGGTTTCTTTGGTATCCCAGGCAGTCGGGTGTATGAAACCATGGATTGCCCCCTCTTTGCTTGAATATCCGATTTGGTTAGGAAATTCCTCTTTTAGCTGCCGCATCAGACGAATTGCCTGTAGATTTTTTTCGACACTCAGCCCTTTGTTCAGATTTCGCAATAGGGTATCGTCAAATGATTCAAATCCAATTGAATTCAAAAACACGTAAATTCCCAGTTCACCTGCCATGCGCAACGCCTGCTTTAAATGTTGAAGTCCTGAGATGAACCAATCCGCCCTTAAGGTAAGATTGATTTGTGAAAGTTTTACGCCCTGCTGATGAACTTCTTCCAATAAAGCAGGCAGAACCGGCAAAGGGTTTTCATTGATGAGTTCAAAAGGAATCTTTCTGCCATCTTGAGCTTGCGGCAAACAACGCATTTGGCTGATCACGGTCTCCATATCCAGTTTTCCGTAAAATCCTTTATCCACGGCCACATCGCAGAAGCTGCAACCTCTTGATTGGAGCTTGATTCTTTCGGCCTGCCGACCGCTTACAGATACAGGATAGTCTATTTCGATCTCTCTCGTCCGGGCTGCATACGGACAGCCGATATGCTGAATCACTTGACCCGTAGTGATATCTAAAGGGGTGATCCCGTCATTTCCCAATATATATATATTATCCCAGCATACCTTCCGAAAATATTTCTCGTTCCAACCTTTCGGGGGATTCTGTCTGACAGTGCCATCCTGATCCACGACCAAAAGACCGGGAATGTCCGAGCGATCATTTCCATCAAGGTTATTTAACAGGGGGATCACCTGCTCTGCCGGCCCGTGCAGGCCGAAGTTGAAGTTGTCCGAAAGCCCCTTAAATCGATGCGGGTGATTTTTCCAGCCCTGCTCTCCGATAAAATCAACATTTGCCTGGGGGCCCGCAAGTATCGTGATGGCACCTTCTTCCCTCAGTTCCCGCGCCAGGGAGAAAAGATCTTCGCGACCGCTCAGAGCGGAAAACCCTATAATCGGCCTTTCTTTTCCAAAATAATCTGCAAGCGCCTTTTTAAGGGACGCCTTATCATCTTCCCTGGTAACGGCTATGACGATACATCCATACGGCGTTTCGTCCTGGATTACCGTGGCAGCCAATTGGGGGCCGAGCAGCCCATACGCCTCATCCTTGAAAAAGCTGGTGATGATCGCCATTTTTTTCCCGGAGCCGGATTCTGAATTGGATCGTTGCATTTCCATTTGTTTTGCAAAACAAATGGAGGTTCCCGATTTGAACAGGAACCTCCATAAATTGCCAAAATATAACCAACAACCAATAACGCGTAACCAATAACCGATAACGAATCAACGAGGTCTATAACTGAGCCTCCAACGCAGAAGCCGATTTACCCGCAGCCGATACGCGTTCGGCCGCATCTCTCGTCTTGAGCAAACCCACCTCATCGGCCTCCACAAAATCGACGGCCTTTTCTTCACAAAATCTGACACACTGAGGATCGCCATCGCAGAGGTCGCATTTGAAGACCTGTTTATCTATGGTATTGAAACTCATTGCGCCGAAGGGGCATACACCAACACATGAACGGCAGCCGATGCAGACATCGTAATCAACGTAAACCCGGCCCATCTCCTCATCTCGGGAGATCGCCTTTACCGGGCAGACATTCATACAGGGTGCTTCCTGGCATTGCTGGCATGACATGGGAATATAAAGACCTTCAGCCTCCCATTTGATCACTCTGATCCGGCTTCTGGCAGGATTGGATTTCCCATCATGTGAAACGGAGCACACAAGCTCACACAACCTGCATCCTGTGCACTTCTGGTAATCTATATATAAAGCTTTAGCCATTTATTTCCTCCTTATCAGATTGAATTATAGCAAATGGGACGGTTCATTCTCTATGCTAAGGCTTTTCAGGGTCTCCGGTGTTGGAATACCGTCACTATCAAGACCTTTGTGTTCGTATAATTCATCAATCATCTTTATAAATTTTTTCTTATCGATCTTTCTACCAACGACATCTATAGCACCCCTTCTGCAGGGCTCATCGAAATAGCGATGATTCAGCATATCGCCTTTTTTAAGATCGTCTCTGGTTAGCCCTTCCCTTAAGTTGAAAAGTCTCTCCATCATGTTACAGCGTCGGGCGACTTCCCAGAGCTCCTCAGGCGTCATTTCCAGACCGGTGTTGTAATAAAGTACTTTTGACCAATCCTCGAAATTAGGCAACGTCGCTCCCAGGAAAGTCGTATGATATTTGCAGATGCCAAGACAATCCACTCCCATATAACAGTTTTCGTGCCAGAAGACCTGCCAGGGTTTGCCAACATATGCCGTATGTTCAGAGCTTAACTTTCCGTCATAGGGGACGGGGTTGCCGTAAATCTTCTTCAAGACATCTTGCGGCAGATGGTATAGATCGATAGCCGGTCTGCTCCTCAAATGGTCCGAACCTCTTGATGCTGTGGCGATATTGAGGGCCAGCCCGGGTGTCGCCCGCTCATCTGAGTGCAGATTACTCATTCCTTTGACCTGGATAAGATAATCAAAGGATTTTTTACCGATCTTTTCTGCGGCTGGAATACCGCCGTCTGCCAGTGCGTCTCCCAGCCAGCCTTTACGGTAACAGATGCGCTCGATCATTTCGATGACCGCCTCATCGTTTCCCCATCTCAGATCCAGTCCATCGGTCTGTTTGCTGGTGATAATCCCCAGTTCATATAGCTCCATTGCCCATGAAATGAGGCTGCCGGTTTCGAGATTATCCATACCGAACTGATCGACCAGATGATTGCCGACCAGAACCGTCAGTGCCCTGGGGGTGTCGGTCTCCCCGCCAAATGCACCCTGGGAGGTGTATTCCGGTCCTTCATCATATCTCCCCGCATAAGGGCCTTCCGGAATCTTATACTGAGCCCGACAATGGACCTGACAGCCGAAGCAGCCCGTCATATGGTGGGGTCCCATGGTCTCTTCACAAATTTCATCGATACGCTCAGGTTCAATATCATCCGCATATTCACACTGGTTATATTGAAAATTTCGACACCGGATACCTCCCCAGGAATTTGTGGCGCCCCAGATAAAAGGGGTCCCCAGGGCTCCCTGGGTTTGATTGACTTTGGCGCTGACGATTTGATCAATGAAACGTTTATTGTATTCCAGGGCTTCAGCCGGTCGAGCGATATCTATGTCCATAGTTCCGCGGACGGCTACTGCCTTGAGATTTTTTGAACCCATGACGCATCCCATCCCCGTCCGGCCGCCGGAATTTTTAATGCCGGTCATGACATTGGCAAACCTGACCAGGTTTTCACCGGCAGGGCCGCACACGCAACTTTTGACTTCCTGATCTCCCAGGTCTTCCCTGATGGCCCATTGTGCGTCGGGTACGGTTTTACCCCAAATGTCTCCGGCGTCTCGAATTTCGATTTCACCGTTGTGGATATAGATATAAACGGGATTTTTGGCCTTACCCTTGATGACAAGGTGATGAAAGCCAGCCCAGGCCATTTCAGGGGCGAAAAATCCTCCCATATTCGCGCTGCCGAGCAATCCGGTTAGGGGTGATTTTGCCATGACGTGCGTCCTTGCCGTAGCCGAAGCACATGTAGCAGTCAGGATACCCCCGCTGATCATCAGGGCGTTGTCCGGACCCAAAGGATCACAACCCTTTTTGGTATGGTTATAAAGCAAGTATGCATCTAATCCCCTACCGCCCAAAAACTTCTTTCTGACTTCAAGCGGAATGGGTTTTGTCTGGATATCACCTGTGGTGAGATCAATATATGCAATCTTCCTATTCAACGGCATATTACTTTACCCCTTTCTCTTTTAATTTTGCCTCTGCCAATTTTCGGTTTACATCCCAAACCGGTCCCCGAATACGAGGCAGGTTGGGATTAACCCAGTGGATCCGGTATTCCATTCCACATATCGCACATTTGGCGGTTTTTTTTCCTTTCTCCGGCTGAATTCTTTCCATACAGGTTGGATTGTGGCATCTAAACTTACCATAGGTCCTGGTCTTTCTCAGACTCTCGGCCGTTGATAGGCCTTCGTTTTCAGTTGCCATAATACTCTCCTTTTTTATTACTGGAAACCAAATTGAGTTCATCATAGTGAACTGATTATTTAATAAAAATTAATACCATAGTGATTTTTTTTGTCAAGCAAAAATATTGTCTTCTATTTAATTTTTAAATAGTTTTTCCCTATAAACGGTGTTCATTATTAGCCCAGAGGGCGATGCAGCCTGCGAGTTGGAAAATAAAATTTTTTAGGCTGCGTTCATTATAATGAACTATTGTGACCGATCGGCTGCCGTTGCATCTGGCCGGCAGAAGGTTGCCAAGAACAATCTGTTTTGTGTTAACGGCGTGCCGTTTTGAGTGTTTCATCAGATTCCTTCGGACGTCTATGCCAAGGAGACATTTGATGCAATCGTTCCCCCATTTTGGTCGTCCGGCAGTTCGGACAACATTTTATGACGTCACTGTCAAAGATCAAACCGATTTTTTCCATCTGGGATTCGGGTGCAAAATAAGCGCTGCATCGTTCGCAGGCTTGTAGTTCGACCAACCGAATCTCGCGTTTGGAAAATACCTGCAGAAAACGTTTTGCATTAATTTCATGCCGTAATTCGGCGGCACCTTCCGGACAGACACTTACACATGACCCGCAGCATATACATTGGTAGTGAGCGTAGCTAAAAATCCGCAGATTTCCCTTATCATTGGCCTCGAGCGTTTCTGTGGGACAATTCTGGACACATGCAGCACAACCCGTGCATGTTTGCATATTAAGCCGGGATTTGTAAAAAAGGAAAAGCGCCATCAGGATCATTAACTGTCCGCTGAGCATATGGAAGATCACCATGTTGTCACCCAAAAAGGCGATAGATTCCAACGTACCATGCGTTAAAAAATATCCGGTCAAAAACGGTAATGCTGCAATAATGATCAGCGCAATATCAAATATGGAAGAATCCTGCCGTAGATTTTTCAAAATTAAGCGCCTTAATAGAAAATATGCAGCCAGGGCCAAAAGAATCAGTGTCATCCAGTCGGCCCATGCATCCGGTAAAGCCATCCAGTCCCACTCAAATCTGGATTCAGACCATAAAACGATATGCCCGCTTAACCAGATCGGGACAACAAAGAGACAACCATGGAAAATATAGCGAAGAGTGGTATAGAAAGGTTTCTTCGTAAATGCCTTATGCAAGGGCAAAAAAAAGCGGATCAGCGTATTGACGAGATAAATTTGTCGTTTTGCTTGGTTCCTGCTGTTTTGCGTTTTTATTGAGCGTAAAAAGAATGAAAGCCTTATTAGAAGGCCGGCTAAAAATACAAAAGAGATAATCCACAATAAAGGGCCTTCCACAATTGAAAAAAGATCCATCTCGCATTATCCCCTTCTATCCGACGGGTATCTATAAAAGGCGCACAATCAGCAGGAGGATGTTCATTATTATGAACTGAATGCCGTGAGGAGCATACCATATTTCCGGGTATTGTCAAGGGGCATGTTTTTCATTTCAAAGCAATGTTTTCCTATTATCTGGCCTATCCGGGTATTATTTAAAATGTGGGTTGACAAACAAGACTATTGGGTTATACCCTAGAAAAAAGTTTATTATGGCGAACAACTATGAAACGATATGGTGCACCCTCGGTAAAGAAAGCTTTTGCGATCCTGAGTGCCATTTCTTCATCTAAAGAAGGCTTAGGGGTGAGTGAATTGGCAAGGGGTCTCAATATGGCCAAGAGCACGGTCCATGGGATGACCGCGGCCCTTGAAGAGGTGGGGGCTGTTATGAGAGACCCCCGGACGAAAAGATACAAACTGGGCTTTACGCTTTTGGAGATCGGTCGATCGGCGTATTCCCAGATCGATCTTGAAATCTCGGCGAGACCGATCATGGAAGACCTGATGGAAAAGACCCAAACATCGGTTTTTCTGGGTATCCTGAACTGGGACCATGTGACCGTGTTGGATATCGTCGAATCGAGACAGGATCTCAAAATTACAGCCCCTGTCGGCACCACAATGCCTTTGTTTGCAGGGGCCGTAGGGAAGGTCTTTTTGGCATCCATGGATGCGGAACAAGCCGCAAAGATCGTCAAATCAAAAGGGCTGCCCCAGTTTACGGAAAATTCCATTGTCGATTCGGAGTTGTATTATCAGGAGTTAAAGCGGGTAAGGCAGAAGGGATATGCCGTTGATGATGAGGAATATATTTTGGGTGTTCGGGCGGTAGCATCGCCGATAAAGGGATTGGGGCAATTAAAATCCGCCATTTGGGTTGTGGGATTCAAGGCAAGTTTGAATGAAAAAAGGATGCAAACCCTTATCAAGGAAACCCAAAAAGCGGCGGAAGCCATTCGCCGCCGGATTCAAGAACAGCTCCTCTCCAAGCGAAAAGCACCATAACCACCGGCTTCTGGTCACTGGTTACTGGTCTCTGGCATCTGGCTGCCGGTCCGTGAGTTTAGTCGATTTGTTAATTGGTCAAATAGTTAAATTGCTAGGATCAAGATTCAATCTTTCATATTTCAAATTAAAATAAAACTTGATCTGACAACAATCTCGATCGCGATAAGTTTACATCGGACTTTTGAGAGCCTCAATTTCTTGTAGATATTAAGCAGATATCGGTACTTTTAACTTTATTCTCGGGATATATGTTATCCACGCTTTTTGAGCAGGCGATTTATTTTCGATTAGTTGATGGCATATGCAAAAATTTAGAATTCTATGTACATAGCCGCTTACAATCCAGCAAAATTTTAGGTTAAACAGTCTAATATAAAATTTTGGAGAAACTGAATTAGCGGATTATTGCAATCGCAGATACTATAGCAGCATATCTGCAATTTCGGCCCATCTTTGATCAGTGAAGTTATCAATACTGTATCGATGGATCTGAGACTCGGAAAACGCGCCAGTGGTTCTCCGTCTGATATTCAGCGACTGCTTCGGCTAGTAGTGTTTTCAAGGCCATGCCTTTAAACGAGTCGATAGCCGCCGTTGACCTCTGCCACGGTCCCGGTGGTATGCGCATTCAAAATCAGGTAAAGGACGGTTGCGGCCACGTCATCAGGGTTCCCCGGACGCTTCACAGGAAGTTTAGCGCCGTAATGTTCCAAGTATTTTTTGCGTTTGTCGTCAAGCATGCGATCATATTGGGGTGTATCAATGACCGCGGGCAAGACGGTGTTGACCCGTATTGGCCCCAATTCAACGGCCAGAGAGCGAGCGAGGGCCTCGACGGCTCCATTCGCAGCAGCAATAGCGGAGAGTCCCTCAACGGGCTTGTGACTGGCAATGCCGGAAAACAATGTAATGGAGCCCCCCTGCCTGATCTTGGGCGCCCCGTACCTGGCAGCATTGTATTGTCCCCAGAACTTGGTCTTAAATACAGTTTTAGCATCAGCGGTATCCATTTCAAGGAATGGGGCGTTTATCCCGCTAACGGCAGTACACACGAGGTGGTCAAAAGCACCGATATCTTCGAAGAATTGCTGCACCTTTTCCTCCTGTGTAACGTCCAGCTGATAGACCAATGTATTAGCCCCGATGGTTCTTTGCGCCTCGTCCAGTTTATCAGATGAACGGCTCGCAATGACAACGTGCGCACCGGAATTAACAAGCGCCTTGGCAACGGCCAAACCAATTCCAGAGCTGCCTCCAATCACAACCGCTTTTTTTTCTTTCAATGGCATCCCCCACCTCCATATTTTTTCAAGCTGCAGATATCAATCGCAAAGCGCGAATATTTACCCCACCGTTAAAAATTTTGATCATCATTTATAAATACAGGTGGAACATCTGTTACATATTTTCATTTGGCAGAGCTAATAGCGAATGCCTATCTTTTATTTCGATGCATCAATAACAGCATTAAAATGAACATCAAAATATCATTTTGTCAATCATTGATAGTAGATTAAAAATTAGAATAGCTTACATGTATTAGGATTTCGGAAGCGGACAAATCAAAATGGAATATCCTTAGATGGTGGGTATGGCATATGGGTTTATTGATCCATCAGTCAATCGGTCAACTGCTTGGACGACATATTCGGAGGTTAACCATTTTATCAAAAGGCTGAAAGTTCAAATGAGAGATAATGCTAAACTGATGAGTAAGTTTTACCAAATAAATTCACGATTCTAGCTTTGAAGGTAAATCTTCCCGGGGCAGTCAAAATATCCGCTTGTCTCTAATTTGCCCATACTTGAATGTTTTCAAGCTAATTCTTTTCTGATAACAATAAAAGTGATGTCAAAGCTTAGACCATATCGTAATAATTTTGTGAGTGAGGATAGTCTTGTAAAAGTATGTTTGCTTGTTCGAATTGTATGATCATACAATTGGTGACACTCAGGGGAAATAGAATGGAGCTTCAAATCGGGCTTAGCAGTGAAAAAGAAATGATAGTTACTGAGAACGACCTTGCAAGCGTCTCAGGAAATATTGGGGCTGACGTACTATCAACGCATTGCCTTATATTGTTGATGGAATTGGCAGCCCGTCAGGTTGTCGAAGGGCGAATTCCGGAGGATAAAATTACGCTGGGTACACGTGTTGATATAAGGCATTTCTCAGCCGCGCTGGTCGGGTCCAGAGTTCGTGCCGTTGCTCGCCTGATTGCAATAGAGCATCATCGGCTGTATTTTCACGTAACAGCCTATGATGATGTCGAGAAGTTAGCCGAGGGTGAGAATGAACAAGTCATTGTTTCTCGAAATCGTTTTCTGAAAAAAATAAGGCGCAAAACTCTTAGCAAGCAACAAAGCAATCGACAATAGTCGTCCAAACTATCTGCTGTGCTGAGAGAAGACGAACTTGACTTGACACCTTGCTAAAAAATGAGTGGTCAGATACCTTCTGGATTAATTCCACAACTAATCCAAAAAAGGAGGTAGTCATGACCACTCAAGAAAAACTGGTTAAACGCAAACTGAGCATAATCGAACTTGCAGAATTTTAAGAAGATGTTATTTAGCCGAGCGAACTGCTTTTACGTGATTTAGATATCTTTGCCCTGATGGATATCGCGAACCTGAAGGCCCTCCCCCTTGAAATTTAAGATACGACGCTTTAACGATTTGGCCTTGTTTAAAATCAATAACCCAAGCTCCTCTATAAGCCTGGCGTGTTCTGCGTTGGTCAACAGTCCAACATGTAATCTGCCTATTAGAAAATACGGGGTCTAGGTAAACACCATTTGTTCTCTTTCTCGTTAAAAGTGATGCCAATTCCTCGATTGTAGGCATTCGCCAGTCAGCATAACCTGCAAATCGCTGTCTGTTTAGTTCATTTACATATTCTTTGGCGCTTCTATTATCTGTAGAGCTTGAAGAGCCGCTCTTCTGCCACATTAACCCGGTGGCTCCGTCCGTTATCGTGCCATCGTTATTGTCGATAATGACGTTTTTAAAAGAGCCTTGAGGATTCCTGGAGCGGTCAAAAAAATCATATTCTGCCAACATATATGTTATTTTCATCTCATTTGAAATCTCTATGGGTTTTCTCCGCAACGAAATCTCAGTAATAGAGACATCTTTGGGAATCGAGGCTATTTTTTGCTCTTCTTGGGGCTGATCGGTCGCTTTGTTAGTTGAATCTGTTGCGGGCGCGCTTGTTAATCTCTGCTGTTCTTGAGGCGATTCAGTCCTTATGGCGACCTGTTTCATCTCCTTTGCACCACCGGCACTTTGACCTTCCACCAGTTGAGCATCCAAGAAGAGTGCCTTCGATAAAGATGAAAAAAATGCCTGGTAGGGTTCAGGGTCTTCCACCGTCTTTAGATTATATTGGGCATTGCTGCGAACCATCGTTTGATGGTCTCCCCTTGGCCGAATAGATACGGTCATCCGCAAGAAATACCCTGAGCGCTTTGTGCCCGAAACAGTGCCGAGATTCTTGTCGGCGTCATCAATCACAAAGCCTAAATCCTGCAGCGTCCCTATGATGGTTCTTAATAGGCGGTCGCGATCCGTAGTGTCATACACGCGGCTCTGCATGCTCCTCAGCTTTACCTGCGATTCACTGGACTCGAGAATGTTTCTTTGTTTTGCGACACAGGCAGAAAGCGTCATCCCGAGAATTAAACCCAATATTATGGTAAAAAGATTTCTCACAGATGATCCTCCTATATCTCATGGGCGACTAAGAATACAGATTTAGAGAGCTTTGAAAAAAATTCCTGGTATATTTCAGGCTCATTAATGCTTTCGTTTTTAATAAGTTTGTTATCCACATTCCAGACCATGTGTT
>JASFGZ010000007.1:0-29870 GCA_050123495.1 Desulfobacterales bacterium | reverse complement strand
TTGAACGAAATGATTGTAGTTAAATAATAAAAGATAAACTAAAGGAGAAAAAATGACTGAAAACAAATCAAAGTACCTGCACAAGATCGAGGATCTGCCCCGAGTGAACCTTACAGGCGATGAAAAACTGCCCTCCATGGCAAATCTACTATTGAGTGATAAATTGCTCATCAGCTTCATTGAAAATCCTCCCGGGTGCGTGTTCCCCGTGCACAGTCATGAGTCTGAGCAAATCTTGATAATGCTTGAAGGCGAAGAAGAACATATTTGCGGCGATGAAAAATTTCTGATGAAAGCAGGCGATGTTTGCGTTCATCCCTCCAATGTGCCACACGGCGGGCAAACCAAAACCGGATTCAAAGGCATTGATATATTTTGCCCACCGAGGCCGGATCATGTGGAAAAGCTGAAAAACACACTGAAAGAACAAGGGGAGACATAATTTGCCGTTTTTTGTTAAGTTGTGATATTTCGAGGTGTCAGAGGAGGATGGTTATTAATTCAATGGGCGGAAACGGTACGCCGGTTGCCTTCAATGAGCTGTACACGGCTTTGCAAACCGGTGTTGTGGACGGTGCCGAAAACAATCCGCCCACCATTATCGAGCACAAACACTATGAGGTCACAAAGTACTACAGTCTGACTCAGCATTTAATGGTGCCGGAGATTTTCGTATTTTCCAAAAAGGTCTGGGACAAACTTTCCCCGATGGACCGGCAGCTGATTCGCAAAGCATCGGCTCTGTGCGTCGTCAAGGAGCGTGAACTCTGGAAGGCAAAAGAAGAGAAGGCTTTTGCGGAGCTCAAGAAAATTGGCTATAGTATCAACGGAAATCTGAACAAGGAACCGTTTATCCAGGCGACCGAACCTTTGCGTGCCAAGTTCGGCGGCAAGTATTCCGATCTGATCAAGCAAATTCAGGCTGTAAAATAGGATAAATCCGCAGAAGCAAACCAGAATGGGCTGGTGTAATTGGGTTTTCCAAACCCGCAACGATTGGGGGCATGCTGCTGCTGGTGGTGATCGGGGTGCCCATTGCCTATGCCATCGGGATTGCTTCGCTGATTACCGCGCTGGTTATCGGAATTCCTCTGGATCCATTTTGTTAAAGGTATCCGACGGCGTCGACAACTTTTCGCTGCTGGCAATTCCCTTCTTCGTGTTCGCCGGCGCGTTGATGGCGCAGGGCGTCATGGCCGGGCGACTGGTCAATTTTGCCAATATTTTTGTGGGTTTCATCCGCGGTGGTCTTGCCATGGTCAATGTTCTGGCTTCGATGTTTTTCGGCGGAATTTCGGGATCGTCGGTCGCGGATGTTTCCTCGATCGGCTCGATCTTGATCCCGATGATGAAAAAGGAGGGATATGACGACGAATTTTCAGTCAACATTACGATCACATCGGGAACGCAGGGGATTGTTATCCCGCCAAGCCACAACGCTGTAATCTATTCATATGCAGCCGGAGGAGCGGTTTCTACCGCCCAGCTTCTTCTGGCAGGATTCATCCCGGGTGTTATGATCGGGCTGGTCACTCCGCCCGTCGGATCGACGCTTTTTGTCGGCTGTGCCATCGGGAAAGTATCGATCGAACGCGTCTCCCGAAAGCTGTGGCCGTTTTGGCTCTCGATGTTCGTGATCCTGATGCTGGTGACGTATTTCCCGGTATTCTCAATGGGGATCCCCATGCTGGCCCTATGATTTTACGCTCTGCGGGGAAGATTAAAACCGTTGTTGCCAGCCAGGATGTTCAGAATTCAAATTTATTTTAGCGCATGAAAAGACCACCGTTGACATCGATGGTTTCACCATTTACAAAGTTGTTGTCGATGAAAAATTTTATGGTCTGGGCGATATGAAGGGGTTCTCCATTTTTTTCGAGTGGATTTCCTTGGCGCCAGGCCTCCAACTGCTCCGGGGAGGAGACGTTATCATGAAAGGGCGTTAGAATCACTCCCGGAGCTATTGCATTTACACGAATGGAGGGAGCAAGCTCTTTTGCAATCCCTCGAGTAAAGGAATCCAAAGCAGCCTTTGAGGCACCATAAATGGTGGCAGTCGGTGCACCATGTCGCATGGCTACCGAAGAGATGTTGATAATACATGGGGCATTGCTCTTATCAAGAAGGGGGATGCACAAAGAGGTAACCATCATGGCTGAAAAAGTGTTCAAGGCAAAAATTTCTTCCATCAACCGCCATTCGTATTCTCGCACGTTGTGTCTTTTGATCAGGCCACCCGCATTGTTGACCAAAACATCAAGTTTATCCGTCTTTTCGGAAATGGTATTAACCAGATCTTTACACCCGGCTTCCGTAGACAGGTCTGCCTGCAGTAGATACGCTTTTCCGCCTAGCCTTTCAACGTCGGCGGCTACATTTGCAGCCGCTTCTTTGGAGGCGTTATAATGAACAAAAATTTCGTTTTCTTTTGCCAAATGGCGGGCTGTTTCAGCCCCAATTCCTGTGCTGGCACCCGTGATGAGCATTACTTTGGACATGTCTTTCTCCTTTTCCGATTTGAATTTCTCATTGATCTGTAAAGTTGGATGAAAAATAAAGAACTCTAATCGTGTCTCGTTATTTGGCAGATTTTTTATCATCATACAAGAGAATTCGAGATTCAATCGAGAAAGGAGGTGAAATCATACCGGCGTATCCCAAAACGCCAAAACATTAAGTAACCTTAAATCAGCATCAATAAGGAGGAAAGGAGGTAAGCATCATGGCTTCGAAAAAAGCTGCGATTATTTGCACTGTATTAGCCTTGTTCATGATCTTTGCATTTTATAGCCCGGCGGCAGCTAAATTTCCCGCTAAAGACATCACCTTGATCTGTCCATGGTCGGCCGGTGGCGGAACAGACACCATTGCGCGCGCGCTGGTAAAAAATGCCAAGAAATACTTTGGGGTAAATGTGAATGTGGTCAATAAGACCGGCGGCATGGGTGCTATTGGGATGGGAGCAGCCGCCAATGCCCGCCCCGACGGATATACGGTGGGTATGATTACCTTTCAGTTGAGCACCTATAACTCAATGGGGTTGGCAAAACTTTCCTACAGGGATTACAGCTTGATTCAGCTCGTCAATCAAAGCCCGGCCTCGATCTCGGTGGCAGCGGACTCCAAATGGGAAACGCTGCAGCAGATGATGGATTACGCCAAGAAAAATCCGGGGATTGTTACTGTCGGGCACAGCGGCGCCGGCGGCGGGTGGCATCTGGCCATCGCTTCAATTGCCGTTTCCAATGACATCAAATTTAATTACGTGCCGTTTGACGGGGCAGCACCCACCAGAACAGCATTGATCGGGGGCCATATCGACTGCGCGACCACCGGAATCGATGAAGTGCTCCAGCTTTACCAGGCCGGCAAAGTACGAATTCTGGCGGTGAACAATTTAAAACGCCATCAATTGTTTCCAAAGGTTCCGACAATTGCCGAAGCTGGATTTCCGAATCCAAATCCAATCCTTGACTGGAGAGGCTTAGGCGCTCCCAAGGGAGTGCCGCAGGAGACAATGGATATCCTTGTCAAAGGCTTTAAACAGTGCTTTGAGGATCCTGAATTCGTAAAACTGGCCGATCAACTGGGTCTGCCTCTGGTCTATGCGGATCCCAAAGGATTTGAAAAATTCCTCCAAGGCATGGAGGAGGCTCTGACACCGGCGCTGCAATCTGTCGGTCTTTATAAACCCATGAAATAGGAACTTTGGGGCTTTGCCCCAATCGAAATGGCGGGCTAGTATTTCTAAGATGTTTTATCAGCAGTCGAAAGCGGCTTTCCTGCCGCTTTCGACAAAATAATTAGGGAGTCTTTGACCGTGAAAAAAGCCGATATCGGAGTGGGCATTGGTTTGGTCATCTTGAGTGCCTGGATTTTTTGGTACGCAAACAGCTATGCCCAGGCGACTATTTACTATTACGGCCCAAATCTATTTCCTCAAATCCTTTCTGTTGGCATGTGTATTTGCGCTATTATCCTGATTGTTAGAGCAACTCAAGGTAAGTCATTGGTAAAAGAGGACAGTATCCATCTGCGCGGTTTTGTGCGGATGGTCATTGCCATCGTTATGTGCGTCGGATACCTCTTTCTGATGCAGCTCATTGGCTTTGCCATCGGCACCGCTGTGTTTCTTTTTGTGCTCATGATGTTTATTGGGCAGAAAGGCCTGATAAAGAGGATCACCAGCTCCGTTGCCGTTTCTCTCATCGTCTGGGCGATCTTTCGGTATTTTCTAATCATCCCATTGCCCACCGGGATATTTGAATTTACGTTCTGAAACGTTATGAACCTACGTTGAAGATCTAAAAGGAACTGAAATGGATTTCAATTTGCTGCTTAACGCGTTCGGCACCGTGATGCTGAATCCGGCAAATTTCTTTTTTGTGTTCATCGGAATCACATCGGGTATTATCGTTGGGGCCCTGCCGGGCCTGACTGCAACCATGGGCTGTGCCCTCTTGATCCCCTTTACGTTTGGATTGGCGCCGATTCAAGGCCTGCTGATGCTTATGGGGATTTTTTGCGGGGGAATCTACGGAGGATCGATATCCGGTATCCTCATCCGAACGCCCGGGACACCATCTGCAGCCGCAACCCTTTTGGACGGCTACCCTCTTTCCCAGAAGGGCTTGGCCGGCAAGGCGATTGGGATTTCTACGGTCTCATCCTTTGTTGGAGGAACAATTGGTGCCATTGTAATGACATTTCTTTCACCTCAAATCGCCAAGATTGCGTTGAAATTTGGTCCTCCTGAATTCTTTGCTCTGGCTATTTTCGGACTCGGGATGATCATCACCATTTCGGGTCGTTCGCTTTTAAAAGGGATTATCGCTGCGCTGTTCGGGCTATTGATCACCATTATCGGATTTGATCCACTATCCGGTGTGCCGCGATTTACGTTTGGGTCACAAAATCTGCTGGGCGGGGTAACCTTTATACCCGCATTAATTGGCCTCTTTGGCTATGCCCAGGTATTTCGCAATATTGAAAAAATCAAAATTCTTCCTCCTGTAGATTCAAAAGTTGAAAAAATTCTGCCAACAATCGGCGAAATCCTGTCGACTCTAAAAACCATGATTAAATCCGCTGTGATGGGAACTTTTATCGGCAGCATACCCGGAACCGGCTGTGATGTGGCGGCGTTTGTGACCTATGGAGAGGCCAAAAGATCATCGAAACATCCGGAAAAATTCGGTACCGGAATCCTTGAAGGCGTAGCCGCACCGGAAGCAGGCAATAATGGCGCCACGGGGGGTGCCATGATCCCTATGCTCACGTTGGGGGTTCCCGGTGATGCCGTCACGGCGGTTCTTCTCGGCGCGTTGACCATCCATGGCTTGCAGCCCGGTCCCATGCTGTTTAAAGATCACCTGGATGTCATTTATCCTATCTTTGCCGGCATGATCATGGCCCAGTTTATCCTTTTAATCGTAGGCCTATCGGGAGCCAGAGTCTTTGCTAGACTGATCAATATTGATCGCAGAATCCTTACCCCCGTCATTTTCTTTTTGTGTGTTGTCGGTTCATATTCAATGCGATTCAGTTTTTTCGATGTTGGCCTTTCTCTGCTCATTGGAGTGATTGCATACTTCATGGAATATTATGAATACCCTGTTTCACCGATTTTGTTGGCTCTGATCCTGGGGCCAATGGCAGAGCAAAATCTGAGACGATCTTTGATCATTTCCCACGGGGATCCAACAATCTTTTTCCAACGACCGATCAGTGCGGCCTTCATCATCCTTGCGCTGGTCGTAATTGTTACGTCTTACTATCGAATCAAAAAAGCCAAAGAACGCGAAAATTCGGCTGCAGGTTAGGAAGGTTACGATGGGTACCGTTAAGCAAGCAGATGTCACACCGCAAATCATCGCTAAAGATCGCACGCGCTATCTGGCACACACCGACAATCTTATGATGGTAGTGATTGATTTTAACGCCGGGCCAACCGACGAACCCGATCCACCCCATTCTCATCCTCATGAACAGGTTTCTTATGTTGTTTCGGGCGAAATTATATTATTTATAGAGGACGCGCAGGCCCACCTGGTGCCCGGCGATATTTTCACGATCCCGCCGCATAAGCCCCATACCGTGCAATCGCTTAGCGAGCATGTCCGCCTGGTTGACACTTTTCATCCAATCAGAGAAGACTTCTTTAAATAATTGAAAATGAATGGAACCTGAATCAATAAAAAGGCTCAGCAGGTAAAAACGGGGACCTAAAAAACGGGATTGATTTATTAAAGATCTCGTATTCTTTGAACGGCTGCGGTTGAATCCTGCAGGGGCGTTAATTCAAAACCGATAATTCCATCATATTTTAACTTTTGCAGTGTCTTGATAACGTTGGTAAAATTAATTTCACCCGTTCCGGGTTCATGTCTGCCCGGAACATCGGCGATATGGATGTAGCCAATCGTATCGATATATTGATTCAGGGTGTTGATGATATTGCCTTCCATAATTTGCATATGATAGATGTCATACAAAATTTTTATATGGGAAGAATTTACCGATCTGATAAGTTCAGCCGCCTGCCGGGTGGATGTTAAAAAGTTTCCCGGATGATCCACCATCGTGTTTAAGGCTTCTAACACCAGGGTGACGTTTGATTTTTCGGCTGCTGTTGCCAATGTTTTGAGTACATCAAACATGGTCGCAATTTTATTCGCATTCGGGATGTGGGGATAATCATTGATAACCACTCCGTTTTCACCGAGGGCGTTGGAATGAATCACCAGATTCTCACAACTTAAAAATTTCGCAGTTTCAATAGATTCCTGGACAAAGCCAACATAATCTGCCTTCTGATCCGCATCGATCATGGAGAAATCCTGATCGCCTGAAAAACTGGCGATTCTCAAATCATTGGCCCGGCAAAGTTCTTTGATCTTTTGAATCGGTTTGTCTTTCCACGACCAAAACTCGATATGATCAAAGCCGGATTTTTGGGCCAGGCCAAATCTATCCTTGATCGGCACTTCGGTAAAAAGCAGCTCGATGCATGCTGATTTTTTCATTTGGTTCGATCCTTATTTAAGTATTTCTTCGATTTTAACCGGTCTTCTCGCTTCTAGCGACTTTAGTGCGGCCACACCGATAAGAACGGGCTGCAGTCCATCGTTGCCGGTCACCGCAGGTTCTTTATCATTGGCGACCGCATCAACAAAAGCTTTTAATTCCTCAACGTATGACATTTTGTATCTTTCTAAAAAGAAATACTGTGGTTTGGCACTGAAAACGCCCCGGGCGGTACTTAATCTGGCTGAATCCGGAAAGTCATTCTTAACCTCGACATTTCCCTGCGACCCGAATACTTCCACTCTTTGATCATATCCGTAAACGGCCTGTCTGCTGTTGTCGATAACGCCCATGGCACCATTTTTAAATTTTAAGCTGATGATGGCCGTATCCACATCTCCGACTTGCCCGATAGCAGGATCTACCAGAACAGCACCCTGCGCATACACTTCTTCCACTTCACTTACGGATAGATATCGAGCCATATCAAAATCATGAATCGTCATGTCCAGAAACATACCGCCGGAAACTTTCACATATTCAATCGGTGGGGGTGCGGGGTCTCGTGACGTAATTTTAACAATGTGTACATCGCCCACTTGGCCGGATTCAACCACTTCGCGCACCTTCTTAAAGTTGTGATCAAATCTTCGATTAAAACCAATCTGCAATTTCACACCGGCCGCTTCTGTTGAGTTTAAGGCCTGCTTGATTTTTTCGATATTAAAATCAATCGGCTTTTCACAAAAAATGTGCTTGCCGGCTTTTGCGGCTTCGATAATCATTTGGGCATGGGTATCCGTTGACGAGCAAATAAGCACGGCTTCAATTTCAGTATCATTCAAAATGTCGGTGTAATCGGTTGTAAGATTTAATATATTTAACTGTTTCGCCCAGCGTTTAACTTCGGCCAGATTAATTTCAGCAACCGTTTTTATTTCAGCCTCCGGGACGTGGTAGGTCAGTAATTCACCGTGCAATTGCCCGATTCTACCGACGCCGATCAGTCCTATCTTCATGTCTACCGCTACCTCCCTTCTAAACATTTTTTATGTGCGTATGCGTTCGATGCCTGGTCATTTTATTTCAAAATAACGAAATAATTTCAATCTCTAGTTTTAGATAATTGTGGTATGACCCTTTCTTGACAATGAAGCGTACGATTCTGTATAACGCAACCAGAATAGAGCGTTATAACGGTGCGTTGCAAAAAATCCTCAAGGAAAATTGATGTCCAGCACAAAAAAAAGATCGATAAAGGCCTGCGCGTTTGATTTGGGCAACACCCTTATAAATGATACGCAGCTTGCAAAGGCCGCCACTGAGGATATGTGTCAATGGCTTTTTGATAAATCTTTGATTCCTTCCAGGGAGGCCTTTATCGCCACTTTTGAAAGCATCAATCATAATACCGAAAAGCCGTTTATCAGCCACACGTTTGGCGAATTGGAATTTTTTGAAGAGACCTTTGAAAAATTGGCGCTACATGCGATTTCGGCGGAAGACGCCTTGAAAAAATACAGAAAGATATTAATGCAGAAGATACACCCGGACCAGGATATCGTGGCTGCGCTGCAGTTAGTAAAAGACAGAAACATGCGACTGGCCCTGTTGTCCAATGAAAGTGTAGAGCGGGTAGATGCCTATCTGGAAAAGACAGACCTGCGGCATTTTTTCGATACCATCGTTGTGTCTGCGCGCATTGGAATCGAAAAACCGGATCTGCGCTTTTTTCAGGAAGCTTTGAATCAGTTGGATATTAAGGGCGAAGAAATGGCGATGTTCGGGGATAACGAAATTGCGGATGGCGCCGCTAAAAAGCTGGGAATATTTTTTATTCTGGTTACAGGCTACATGAACAAAAGTTGGATCTGGGAGAAAGGAAGTTCTTACGCACCCGACTATATCATGGAAAAAATTACCCGAAAGGATATGGAGGGGTTTCTAAATTCAGTCCTGTCTTAGGTTTCAGGTGTCGGGTGTCAGTTGTCAGTGTTCAAAAAAAGGCGAATCGGCTAGGAAGCTATAAGGCCGGGAGGCTGGAAGGCTTGAAAGCGCGAAAGCTTCCAGGCTTTCTGGCCTCCTCGCTTCCCAGCCTTCAAGCTATGAGCTATCAGCTACGAGCTATTTTGCCTGACACCTGACACCCGACACCTGAAACCATATTGATTAGGATTTTTGTAACATTTTTGTGGGAAATAACCCTAGTGGGCTTCCTCGTAGGGTAATAAGTGCAGGCTTTTTTCCAGAAAACTTATCGTCACCTCTTCACCCGTTTTAAAAACCATATGCTCCTGAGGGTTGGCAATTTCCACGGTGATGATGTCTTTGGCCACCTCGACTTCATACACCATCTGTGAACCCAGGTAAACCGCCTCTTGGACGGTACCGGTAAGGGTATCCGGTCGCTTGGGCTCCAGGTTTATGGACTCGGGACGTACGACCAGAAGCACGCTTTGCCCTTCTGAAAAGGATCCCGGTTCGACCAAAACCTTAAATTTCTTGCCGACGATGTCGAGCGCAATTTCATTGTTAGCGGTCAGGCTCCCCACATGGCCCGACAGAAAGTTGGCCTTGCCAATAAAATCAGCCACAAAACGATTTGCCGGTTTGGCATAAATTTCCTGGGGGGAGCCGATCTGCATAATTTTACCTTGATGCATAATGACCACCCGATCAGAAAGGGTCATGGCTTCCTCCTGGTCGTGGGTCACATAGACGGATGTAATACCCACCCGTTGCTGAAGTTTGCGGATCTCCAGACGGGTGGATACCCGCAGCTTAGCGTCAAGGTTGGACAGGGGCTCATCGAGCAAAAGCACCTTGGGCTCCATCACCAGAGATCGGGCCAGGCTGACCCGCTGCTGCTGACCCCCTGAAAGCTGAGCAGGCGAGCGTTCGGCCAACCCTTCCAGTCCGACAAGCTGCATGATCTTCTCGGCCTGCGCACGAATATTTTCGGCCGATTCCCGGCGTATTTTCAGCCCATAGGCGATGTTCTCAAAAACCGTCAGGTGGGGAAAAAGCGCATAATTTTGAAAAACCATGGTGGTGGGCCGCTGGTTGGGTGGCGTGGTGCTCACGTCCTCACCATCAATCCGTATTTCACCGGAAGTGGGCAGCTCAAAACCGGAAATCATTCTAAGGGTTGTTGTTTTTCCACAACCGGAAGGCCCCAAAAGGGTAACCAGCTCGCCTTCCTGCACTTCAATATCGATATTATCAACAGCCTTAAATGCATTTTCACCTGCACCGAATATCTTAACAAGGTTTTTAAGAACAAGATAATCTTGCCGCATATCAAATCCTTTCGCCGGTTGTGGCCTTTAATCGACAATACTTACAGTTCTTGCGCCTTTGCCAATCCGACCGACCAAAAGCTGAATAATACTTAAAGCGATGAGGACGATCACAATCAAAAGCAGGCTCATGGCCGCGGCCTGGGCGTATTGACTGTTATCCACGAAACCCAGGATGGCTACGGTAATCAGGTTCCAGTCACCCGACACCACAAAGATAATCGCACTGATGGCCGTCATGGCTTTGACGAAGCTAAAGGCCAGGCCTGAAAAAAAGGCCGGTGCGATCATCGGCAGTGTTATTTTTCGAAAGGTTTTATTGCTATCAGCCCCCAGATCGGTGGACGCTTCCTCAATTGAAGGATCGATCTGTTGCAGGGCGGCAATTCCGGCGCGGATGCCCACCGGCATATTTCTGAAGATCAGAAGCGTCACAATGATCCAGGCCGTTCCGGTCAATACGAATGGAAACAGTACAGACTTCTGGTTAAAGGCCAGGATATATCCGATGCCCACGACGGTCCCCGGAACCGCAAAGGTCAGCATGGAAACAAATTCCATGGTGGTGCGCCCGATGAATTTCTTGCGGATAACGAGAAAAGCGATAAACATTCCTAAAAGGCCGGTGATCGGTGTCGCCCATGTGGAAACCTTCAAACTATCAAATATATAACCCTTGCCCACCTGAAACATCTCCACATAGTTATGGAGCGTAAGGGTTGCATCAACACCCCACAGCTTTTGGAAAGAACCCCAGATAACCATTCCGTAAAAGAGGAAAACAACCCCGGTAAAGAAGAAACAGGCCGCATAGGTCGGCAGTTTGATATACCATTCCAGGCGCTGGATGGTTGCGCCGGTCGGCTGCCCGGTCACGGTGACATAAGATTTTCTGGCAACCCAGTATTTTTGAATGAAAAAGGCGGTGACCGTGGGGACCAGGAGAAGGATTGCCAGAGTGGAACCCCTGGAAATGTCGTACATACCGGTAATCTGTAAAAACGCCTGTACCGAAAGGACCCTGAAATTTCCGGATAAAATCATGGGGTTGCCGAAATCGGCCATTGACTCGATGAACACCAGAAGCCAGGCACTGGCAATACCGGGAACGGCCAGCGGCAATGTGACGGTGGCAAAGACTCTGGCCCTGGAGGCTCCCAGATCCATGGCGGCCTCTTCCAGGGCAGGATCAATGGCCTGCAAAACCCCATAGAGCACAAGGAAAGCGATCGGACCATAGGCGATGGTCTCTACCAGCACAAGTCCTCCTAGCCCATATATCGAGTATTCCCCGATAATCCGGCTGAGGATGGGGGTCAGGCTGCCCGCTCTTCCAAAAAGCAGAATAGCGGCCAGGGCAACCACAAACGGTGGTGAAATAATCGGAAATGTTGCCGTCATCCGGAAAAAACGCTTAAATGGTATGGGTGTCCGGGTAATGGCATACGCAAAAACAAAGCCAAGGATCGTGCCGGCGGTGGCTGCCAGGACACCCAGAATCATGCTATTTATAAAGGGCTGGAAATAGTACCTTTTTGAAAAAATGGCCAGATAATTTGAGAGGTCAAATTGCTTATCGACGATCAAGCTGGTCTTAAAAACCATGAATAAGGGAAAGATTACAAAGATCAATAAAAAATAGAAAATAGCGATAATAAACACCAGAAGCAGCGGCTCTTTCCAGATGAGTCGCAAATTCCCGATGATCTCCTGCCTTTTTCGGTTCGCCTCTGTCATACTGATCCTCAAATAACAAAAAATCCCTGCCGCCGGATGTGTCAGCAGCAGGGACTATTTCAGGTGACGGCTTTCAACTTATTTCCCGATCCGGTCTCTCCAGGCTTTGATCATCTTGCCTTTATTCTGGCCGGCCCAGATATGGTTGTAATCGATCAATTTGACCTGATCCAGGGTGACGGAGCCCTTGCCCACGGTCGCTTTGGGATTAACGGGTAGACGGTTATATTTTTGAAAGAGATTCTGAGCTTTTTTGGTGAAGCACCAGTCAATGAATTGTTTGCCCAATTCCGGTTCAGGACCGCCCTTGATGAGGGAGAGTCCGCCGATTTCGTAACCGGTCCCCTCTTGGGGAAATGTCATCACCACCGGGTATCCTTTATTGACGCCCTTGGCGAGGATGTCGTGTGAAAACGCGATTCCCACGGCGACTTCGCCCAGACCCGCCATGGGAATACAACCTGTCCCGGATTTGGTATACTGCAGAATGCTTTGTTTATCAAATTTCTCCCACCAGTCCAGCGTTTTTTCAAGGCCGTGCATCTGGATCAGAGTCGCATAGGTGGTATATGCCGTGCCGGACGTATAGGGATAGGCCATGGCAACATTTTTTGAGAAGGCGGGATTGAGAAGATCATTCCAGGAAGTCGGGGCTTGAGCGCCCTTTTCCTTTAAGAATTTGGTATTGGTCACAAATCCGATGGCGCCGGAATAAAACCCTGTCCAGGCCCAGTCTTTGGCGTGCAGTGCGTCTGTCAGTTCGAAATCTGTTTTGGGTTTGTAAGGGGCCAGCAAACCTTTTGAAGCCGCATTTATATGGGACGTATTGGATCCTGCGTGCCATACCGTGGCCTGCGGGTTGGCTGCTTCGGCTTCAATCCTGGCCAGAACTTCACCGGAAGACATTCGGACGAAGACGACATCGATCCCTGTTTCTTTTTCAAATGCATCAATGTAATATTTCGCCTCTTCCGTATCAAAGGCTTCGTAAATGTGGAGAACCTTACCTGCAGCATAAAGGGTTGTAAAACCGCTAGACACAAAAACTGCAACAAGTAGCGACAACAATATCACTCTTTTCATAAGAACCTCCTTTTTTTTAAAATTATTATGGGATCCCTGCTCAGAACGGCAGGGCTCCAGTATATCGGGATCATTTTTTGTGTCAAGAAATTTAATATATTGACTGTCTCTCCGAACAGGGTTAGCATATTTATAGTCCGGCTGGTAACCATCCTGATAGCCTCAACGCCACTTCGAATAGGATCATCTTCAGAAGATTATACGGCTGCAGGAAGATGCGGCCGTTTTTGATTGGAGGCGTCGCCGGTTCGCTTTAGAAGAAATAAATTATAAGAACCTAATTCAAAGTTGAGTTATGTCAGAAACCTGTAACGCGCAAGCGCTTGATTTAGTGCTGGTCGGTGCGATATCCAAAGATGAAAACATTTACGAAGACTGGCAGGAGAGTTCCATCGGCGGCGCAGTTACCTACGGGGCTTTTTCTGCCAAACGCTCGGGTAGCCGTGTCGGCGTTATCACCAAATTGGCCGAAGAAGATCATCACTTGGTCGATCAGCTCTGCGATGAACACATTCCGGTCTGGGTATTGCCCTCAAAAAAAACAACCGCCATACGAAATGTCTATCATTCAAGCGATAAGGAGCGACGCACCTGCACCTGTCTGGCGGCAACGGATGCGTTTTCCCCTGAAAATCTTCCGACCCTATCCACCAAGATTATCCATGCCGCGGCTTTGATCAAAGGAGAAATTCCTTTAGAAACCGTGCAGTCCATGGCGCGGATAGCCGAAGTCGGACTGGACCTTCAAGGGTTTCTGCGCGTTTCCCGAGATACAAAAATGGTTTTTGAAAAATCAGATGAAGTGGAGCAGGCCTTAAAATCGGTATCCTATTTAAAGGCGGATGCAAATGAAGCCCAAATTCTGACCGCCAAAACCGACCTGGCTGAAGCCGCGCTGGAAATGGCGGCAATGGGCCCTAAAGAGGTGGTGGTTTCACATAACCATGAACTCGTGCTTGCGTGTGAAGAGAAAATATACAAGGCACCTTTGACCCCACGCAAAATAGAGGGTCGCACCGGACGCGGAGATACGCTTTTTGGCAGTTATCTTGCCCGCAGAACACAGGGTGACGCACCATCTGAAGCGCTGCAATTTGCCGCTGCCCTGGTGTCGTTGAAACTGGAATCGCCGGGGCCCTTCCGTGGGACCATGGAAGATGTCCACATGAAAATGAACGCCCAGTCATCTTGAAGCCTTCTGGACGATCGATTAACTTTTTCTGCTGGCCACTTCGGCTAAAAGTGTCTTAATATAGCTTAACGAATTCTTTATGGCCCTTTCAGCGTCAGGCTTCGGAAAGCATTCAAGAGACAAATAGCCGTCATAGCCAACCTCAACCAAAGCATTCAACACCTCATCAAAAGGCAAATGACCCTGCCCGGGCCCGCAACGGTTACTGTCAACCAGGTGGATGTAACCTAGAGCGTTGCCGGCACGACGAATACTGGCAGCAATATTTACTTCCTCGATGTTCATGTGAAAGGTGTCGGCAAGGTATTTCAAATTGGCAAAGCCGAGTTGTGCGATAATGGATAGCGCATCTTCGGTGGTGTTGAACCAGTCACATTCATACCGGTTCAAAGGCTCCAGTAAGAGATAGACGCCCGCATCAGCTGCCGTTTGGCAACATTCTTTCAGGCAGGCCAGGTGGTGTTCGCGGCATCGGGCAGCCTGCTCAAGATTGCTTCCCAGGCGCCCGTTAAGCACGCCGATTGTCACGGCTGAGCCCAAGCGGGCTGCAAGCCGGATATGCTCCTTGACGCGCTCGACAGCCCGAATACGAACCCCGGCCTCAGGATCGGTGAACGTCAATCCATCTATTCCCGCAGCCATGCCCGTACCCAGAGTCGTAACGGGCAGGGAATAGCGGCGTGATAATTCAACCATCTCTTCCCAATCCACATCATGCGGATCACGCAGATGAACCTCAATAGCATCGCACCCATACTGGGATGCAAGCGCAAATGATTCCGCTAGGGGGCCGCGCAGCAAGATGGGTGCAAGGTTTACTTCATTGGGCGTCGCTGTGGTTACCAGCTTCATCGCATCCCTCACATGATCGGTTGGTGGCCTCGCATTGCTGGCTGGCAAAGTTTTGTAGAAATCATCCGGCAAATGCTACATAACGGCGGTGATCTTACATTCTTTCCGGTCGGTCTGAAGCAATACGATGTTTTCCGGCACTTGTTCCAGTGTGATTTTCTTGGTGATGATGGGCGTCATGTCCATCCCGGCGGCCATCGCCGAAATCACCCGGGGAAAACTGCCGTGTCCGGAATGTCCCTGGGATCCCACAATCCTGGCGCGCCGGACTTGAAAAACTTCACCGCTAACCGGTATTTTGGCGTCCGCTCTTGCCACGATGACAACAGTCGTGTTCAATGTTCGGCCGTTCCAAATCACATGTTCGATATCACCCCAGACCACATCCGGAAGTCCGGTCGCCTCCAGGATAAGACTAACGCCTCCACCTTTGGTAATCTCCAGCACGCGTTCACCTGCATGGCCTTCAGTGGGGTCAATCACATGGCTGGCGCCCAGTTTTTTGGCCATTGCCGCCCTTTCTTTGGATGGCTCGGACATGATGACATTGCTTGCGCCGGCCGCCTTCAATATGGCGCAAGCGGCCGTACCGATCGGACCACTGCCTAAAATCAAGACCGAATCACCGGGTCGAATACCTTCGCCACGTTCGATCACGGCGTTGTATGCCACACTGGAAGGTTCCACCAAACTGCCCAGCAGATAAGCTTTTTCTTCATCGTATCGATCCACGAGTTCATTCAGGCTCCAGCAGTACTTGGCGTCCAGCGCAATGTAATTGGCAAAAGCACCGTCTATGGAAAAGCCGATTTCCTGAAGGCGTTCACAGTGGTTGGGATATCCGTCCGCACACGGACGACAGGCGCCGCACCAGGCCATTTCCTCGGCACAGACGGGTTCGCCAGCCTCAAAGGGCTGATTGGTACGACGATTGATCGCATCGGCAGCCGCCTCCACCACCTCCCCGGAAAGCTCATGCCCCAAAGTACACGGAAATGCAGTCAGCCCCGGATAGTAGATATAACCATCCGCTTGCGCTTGCGCCATGTGAACGTCACTGCCGCAAATGCCGCAGGCTTTGACTTTAACAATCACTTGTCCCGGGCCGGGTTTTGGAATGGATTTGTCAACGATTTCTATGCGGGGATTTTTCCAAACCTTGCTGCCCAGATAACTCAACTTGCCTTCAATATCCTTTGAACCCAGCTTAAAATCCGGCTTGGGAGCCCAATCCGCAAAAAGCGTCACCGTTTTCATTTGATCCATAATATACTCCTTTAGCATTAAAATTTTATGAATTAGAACAAAATATTCTCCAAAAATAAATATTTTTTTAAACCAGCTGAATAGCTCCAAAAGATGGCAGGTGTCAAGGTAATAATCAGAACGATTAGATGGCAAATCTTTGGCCCTGATCGCAACCTTTTTAAGATTGTCAACTCGGTTCTTAACCACCCTTGACTTATCCCTGATTACAGCATAATTTTCTCCTCAACCCAGAGGAGGTCAGCGTCGTATGATCAGTAAATCAAAAATCAGCCTGAATAGAATCCTTTTTCCAACCGCAAACCTCGAAGAATTTTTTAAATTCAGCTCGCATATCGGGTTGAATAAGATCGAATTACGCAACGATCTTCCGGGAGTCGGCATCATTGCACCCTATTCCCCCGAACAGGTAAAGGCGTTATCGGAGAAGTACAATATTAAGATCCTAACGATTAATGCGCTGCAAAAATTTAATCTAGGCACTGTCTTGCCAGAGATTTTAGAAGAATTAAAGGAATTGATCGGCCTTTCAGTCGCGATTGACTGTGAGGCGATCGTGCTGGTTCCCACCAATGATGTCAACGATAAAAGGGATTCAGGCGTCATTAGGCAGGAAACCCTAACCGCATTAAGAACCTTTGGACCCTTATTTGAAGACAATGGCATCTGGGGATACGTCGAGCCGCTGGGATTTGAGGAATGCTCCCTGCGCTCAAAGGTTATCGCCCTGCAGGCGATCCAGGAATCGGGTTGCCGCAATTATAAAATTGTGCATGACACCTTCCACCATCATCTGGGGCCGGACAGCGACGACACATTAACAAATGATTATGATATCTCCTACACCGGACTGGTGCATGTGTCGGGCGTAGAAAGTCATATGGCCCCGAATCAATACAGGGATGATCATCGCATCTTGATAACGGATAGAGATCGGCTCAAAAACCGCGAGCAGTTAGAACTGCTTACCCAGCTGGGTTATAAAGGAAATATTTCCTTTGAGCCTTTTGCCAGAGACGTTCAAGAGATGGAAATCGAAGCGCTAAAAGCCGCGATCAATGCAAGTATAGATTTTATTACGACCTGAATCTTGCCCCGCTTCGCGGGATGAGGCGTCTAATTTTATGATAACAAGGGGCTCCTCATGAAAATAGATGAGAATCTGAAAGCCTCCGACTCGTTCAAAACTCAGGTGCTTAGTGAAGGCGCATTCGAATGGCAAACCAGATCAGCGGCGGAGTTTGTGAATCTTTATGCCGATTCGATGACGATCTTAAACCAGTCTTCAATCCAAGTCAGTCTTGAAGAACCGACAGTTGATCCGGATCTATGTGAATTTTGACCGTTTCACCGGCAGCCCGTTTTCTACGCACATCGCCCTTAGCCCTGATAAGAGAATCATGGATGTGGAGCTGGTAATCGACTAATTCGCCCACATAGGTGGCTCGGGTTATCTTTGCATCAAAGATATTTATGGCTTTGGGCGGAGTTGAAGCTTGTGACTCCGAAAGAAATTCAATGTTTTCCGGTCTAACGGCAACTTCCACTTCCTGTCCCTTTTGCAGCCCGCGTCCTCTGCCGTGGAGCGTCAGGCCATCATTTGTTTTGACTGCCGTATAACCGCCGGATATATCCTCTACTTTTCCGTGGATGAAGTTGGTCGTGCCCATAAAGCCGGCGACGAATTTGTTGGCCGGGCGGGAATAAATTTCCGACGGCGTACCCAGCTGCATGAGCCTGCCTTTATCCAGAACGGCTATGCGATCCGAGATCACCATGGCTTCAGTCTGATCATGCGTAACGTAAATGGTGGTTATTCCGTACTGTTTGTGTAACTGAGCAATCTCAAATCTCATCTGCTCTCTTAAGAGCGCATCCAGATTGCTCAAAGGTTCGTCGAGAAGCAGAATATCGGGCTCAAGCACCAGGGCTCTTGCCAGGGCGACGCGCTGCTGCTGACCACCGCTTAACTGCCGAGGATATCTTGTTTCGAGTTCCTCCAGCTTTACGATGGTCAGCCCTTCAGCCACCTTTTTTCTGATTTGCTGCTTGGATAGTTTTTTCAGCTGCAGACCGAAAGCCAGGTTTTCAAATACGGTCATGTGGGGCCAGAGCGCATAATTCTGAAATACCAGACCGATTCCCCTCTTCTCGGGGGGAATACCTGAAATTTTATGATCACCGATATAAATATCGCCGCTGTCCGGGCTTACAAATCCGGTTACGGCCCTCAGTGTGGTGGTCTTTCCGCATCCTGATGGACCGAGCAGGGTTAACAATTCCCCGTCTTCTACGATCAGGTTCAAGTTGTCGATCGCCCTTAATTTCCCGTATGTTTTAACAATATTTACCAACCGCAAACTGGGCATTCGTGGAATTCCTCCGATCTGGGTGCTTTAAAAAATGTTTACCCCATCCCTCCAACATACTCTGCCCTCAACACACGCTGGATTAAGGCCATAAAAAGAATGCTGGGAATGAGCAGGATGATGGCGATCACCGAGGCAAATTGCATGTTATAGCCGCTGGAAGAGTAAAGGGTCATGGGCAGTGTATTCACAAAGGGCAAACCGACAAAGAAGGTGCCGGTAAACTCATCCAAGGAGGTGATGAAAACAAATACGGCACTGGCCAGCAACCCGGGCGCAGCCAAGGGAAGTGTGATTTTAAAAAAAGCCCTGAGCTTGCTGGCCCCCACACTCCTAGCGGCCTCCTCCATAGAGGGCGGAATCGATTTAAAAGTTGCATTGGTGATCCATACACCGAACACCAAACCGACCAGAATATGGACCAGAATCACACCCTGTATGGTTCCGGCCAGACCGAATTTGGTAAAGATACGGAGAAGATTTACAAAAATCGGTTGTTGGGGAAAGGCATTCGGCATCAGAAATAGAAACAGGATAAATGCGCCGAAAGGTATGCGGTATTTGGCCAGGGCATAACCCGCCGGAATGGCGATCAGCATCGATATGACGACCACAATCATCGCAATCATCAAGCTCAAGAAAAATGCCGGCACAATACTGACCGCGCCGATGGCCAGGCTTTTCTGCATCCCTACCGCCTGTTTCCAGTAGTCAAAGCCTATCTTCTGGGGCAGCGTGCTCGGCCAGTACCAAGTTTCGGCAATCGACCATATGAACAGGCTCATCATCGGCCAGATAATGAGCAAAAAAACGAAAATCAGGAGAATAATCTCCAGGGATACGATCAAAATTCTTTTGGTGAACATTTTTACTCCTGCGCCGGCTTATCCTCGGCCATCTTTTGTACACTGGACCTCAGGTAGTAAATGGCAGTGAAGAAAACCAGGAAGTAGGAAAAAACGCCAAGGGAATTGGCGACACCGAAATCTCGAAAATAGTTGACCCGGTGGGCGATGTCCACGGTGATGGTCGTCGGGCTTTTTCCCCCGATCAGCATATACGGCAAGGTAAAGGTTCCAACGATCTGTGAATAAACCAGAACCAGGGCCACCATGATACTGGATTTACTCATGGGAATCAGAATCCGGGTAATGACTTTGAAGAGCCGGGCACCTGAACTGCGGGCCGCCTCGATATAGCTGTCGTCAATCATCTGGAAGCCACCGTGGATGATGAGTACCGAAAATGGTACCATTTTCCAGATGAATCCGAAGGAAAGACCCGAAAAATTAAAAAGCTGCAAGGGCTGATCGATATCGATCAGGCCAAACTTGGCCAGCGCGATGTTCAAAAGTCCGTGGGGTGCCAGAAAGCTGTTCATCATTTGGGCCACCACCACAAAGGGAATAAATATGGGTAGTTTGTAGAGGCCGGATAATATCCTGGAAATCGGGCTCTGTCTGAAGCGCAGGTAAACGGCCAGCAAAATAGCCGCTGCACCGGTTACCGCTGTACTGAAAACGGTCACGCCGAAAGTGAAAACGACATCTTTCAGGTACAGATCCCAGGTTTTGGCATAATTCGCGAAGGAAATGTTTCCCTCGGCATCGATCAGGCTCCGAGTGAACGAGGCAATAAAAGGATAGGCATACATCAGCAGCATGAAGCTAACTGCCGGAAACAACAACAGGAGGTAAGGAGGGAATATAAATCCCCTCCTTACTGAATTTTTAGCAACCATCTCCTACTTGACCCACTTTTCATAGCCTTCAAGAATAGCGCTGAAATAATCGGCCAGCGGGAAGGCCCTGCCCTTCTTGGCCAGATCAGCGGGTGTGACATCCCCATAAATCTTATCGAAGATATCCTGGGGTATCGAGCCCTTTAGATGCGTTCCGTCTATGCCGGGATACCAGTTGAATCTCTGAACGATTTCCTTGGCTTGAATGGCGGGGCTGGTGATAAACTCGACGAATTTCTTAGCTTCCTCGGGATGAGCGGCTTTCTTGGGAATGACAAAATACATGGGCTGACCAGGCATGCCCGGTTCAGGCAGCACCATTCGGATCTTAGGATCCAGCTTGCCTTCATTCATAAAGGTAAAGAACATATCCACCCATACCGGGCCCATCCAGATCTCTCCCCGGTTGAGGGCATCCAGCGTGCCGACGTTGCCGGCCGTAAAGGATACGTTCTTATTGAATTTGGCAAGGTCCTCAAATGCAAATTTCCAGGAAGCCACCTCCGATTCCTCAAAAGGACCGGTGACAGCGTATTTTTCATATTTTCCCGACTTCCAGTAGACCCAGCCAACGGTGAAAGAAACGCCCGACATGCCGCCCTTAATTCCGTTGTATCCGAATTTTTTCGGGTTTTTTTCGACCCACTTTACGAGCTCATCATAGCTCTGGGGAGGATCTTTGACATAGGCCGGATTGTAAGCCAATGCGGTCTGGCTGTGGAACATGGGCATAACATAGCCTTCCACATTCACGCCCAGGGATGATTTGGCAAAGGGAGACGAAATATACTTCCAGGTGTCGATGTCTTTGGCATAAGGCATCAGCAGGTCTTTTTCCATAGCCCATTTCAGAAAAATCTGGTGAACCATGGCCACGTCGACATCCCAGACATCCTTACCGGAATCACTCTCCGCCAGAACCTTTTCAAAGATCCTCTGGGAACCCGCATTGCCGGGACCCGTGTGAACCGTCATGAGTGAGACATCGGGGTATTTCTTTGAAAACTGGGGCCCAACCACATTTTGGCCCAGCGCAAGCATGTTCACATCCCCGGCAGTCATATAAACGACTTTGACTTTTGCCGCTAAGGCGGAATTACCTCCGACGAAAACCAGACCTGTTACGAGGATGGAAACGATTAGCAAAATGATAAAACGATTTCTTTTTTGCATCTTGTCCTCCTTTTTAAATTGGTTTTTAGTCCAACGTTGAAATCTTTGCCCTCAGGGCAAGATCAAAGTTCAGTGGCTTTGCCATCTGAACACCCCACTGGTAATATCCAAAGCCGAGTTATCCCCACAACTTTAGCCGCGTGACAGCAAATAGCCGTTTCGAGTGAGATCAATTAAAAAAATGAGGTTGGTGTTCTGCTTGTGCAATGTTGCAGTAGAAGGGTTTAATCACTGATCTCCCTTTAAACATTATCAGGTTTAAAAGTCAACCCAATACCCTTTTCGGGGGCTTAGCGCTATGTTCGGGTAGCACATCCCAGCTTAGTTCACGTCAATGTCAAAATAGTCGACGGCGTTACGGTAGCAGATGTCTCTGACCATATTGCCGATCAGTTCAATATCATCGGGCAATTCACCCTTTTCGACATCATCTCCCAGCAGGTTGCACAGAACCCGCCGAAAATATTCGTGCCGCGGATAGGAAAGAAAACTGCGTGAATCGGTCAGCATGCCGACGAAACGGCTCAGTAAGCCCATATTGGAAAGCACGTTGAGTTGTTGCTCGATCCCGTCTTTTTGATCATTATACCACCAGCCCGAACCAAATTGCATCTTGCCGGGAACACTTGCATCCTGGAAATTGCCGACCATCGTGGCGATCAGTTCATGGTCTCTTGGATTCAAGTTATAGATAATCGTCCTGGCCAATTTGCCGTCCCTGTCCAGGGTATCTAAAAACTTTGCCAGCGGTCTGGCAATTTCAAAATCGCCGATGGAATCATAGCCTGTATCGGGTCCCAGTACCTGCATGGCGCTCGTATTCGTGTTTCTGAGAGCACCCAGGTGAAACTGCTGGGTCCAACTCTTTTCTGCATCCAAGTGTGCAAATGCGACCAGCATGGCTGATTTGAATTCTAAGATTTCTTCAGGTTGCAATGGGCGGCCCTGTCGAATATCGGAAAAATAGCGGGAAATATCGGACAAGCGATAATCAGCGGCGTAGGGATACTCGATGCCATGATCGGACAGACGGCAGCCCATCTCATGAAAAAAAGCGTGCCTTTTTTCAAGCGCTTCGAGGAAAGACACGTAATCATTTATTTGGACGTCGGCCGCCGCTTCGAGCTTATCGACCCACTGATTGAAGGCTTCCGGCGATTCCACTCCCATTGCTTTATCCGGGCGGAAGGCCGGAAGGATTTTGATGCGAAAGCTTTGATCTGTTTTGATCCGTTGGTGATGCGCCAGAGTGTCAACCGGATCATCGGTTGTGCAAACCACTTTGACATTCATGCGTTGCAGGATTCCACACGTACTGAAGGTTTGGGTTTGCAGCATTTCCGAACAGGCATCATAGATTTCGCGGGCGGTATCTGGATTTAAAAGTTTATCTGATATATCGAAGTAACGCTTCAATTCAAGGTGAGTCCAATGATAGAGCGGATTGCGCAACGTTTTGGGGGTCGTGGCCGCCCAGGCCTCGAATTTTTCATAATCGCTGGCTTTGCCCGTGATGAAATGCTCATCAATTCCGTTGGCACGCATTGCCCGCCATTTGTAATGGTCGCCGTTCAACCAGATCCGGGTTAAATTCTCAAAATTACGATCATCCGCAATCTCCTCAACGGGCAGATGACAATGATAATCGAATATGGGCATGTTCTCGGCGTAATTATGGTAAAGGATCTTCGCTGTTTCGGTTTGCAGCAAAAAATCTTCCGATAAAAAAGGTTTCATGGTGAGCTCCTTTTGAAACTGCTAGTCGTGCGCCAGGCGGTAAAGGATTTCGCCGGCATGATCAACGTATAGGATACCGTCGTCTTCCCTTTCCAGGTAGTCCTCAATTCTGATTTCTTCCGGATCTAAGTAACCTAAATTGATCTGTTCGCATTTATCTTTAGGAATGGCAGTGGCGAGGACCACTTCGACCCGCGGCTTTTCAACACCATTTTGATAGGTGCCGGTGCCCCGAACATGGGTAGAATGCGCCAGGACGCCGCGGGGGATGTCTTTAAATTGATCCATCTGCGCCAGAAAATAATCGCAAACATGATAGCCTATTTTTTCGAGATGCTTTCCCCAGGATCGGGAAATATCACGAATATGGGGCGCATAGATGATCAGTTTGCCCTGTTCGGCAACAACCTGCTCCAGCTTGTACATCACCTTCCCGGCGGTCCAAATTTCATCATACATCTGAGGTGTTCGGCCGAAGACGATCCGATAGGGTTTCTTTTTGAAGACAATATGGATTTTCGAAGACACATCCGCCGCCTCGGACCAGGCCTGTTCCGCATCGCCAACATATAAGCCGCACAAGCCGGCCTCTGGATTAACCACCATGGCAATACAGTGTATCGGCGGATCGATTTTTTCTGCGGCGCGATCGATCAATCGCCGCACCGGCGTATTCTTGATGCCGATTATGTTACGGCAGGTCATAACGGCACCCAGCCAGTGAAAGAAGTGCAGGAAATCTCCGCCGGATATGCCCGGAAATAAATATTTTGAACCCCCGGAAAACCCGACGACTTCATGCGGGAAAACCGGCCCCAGAATCACCACCAGGTCATAATCATAAATTTTTTTGTTGATATCGATGGGCACCTTTTCCCGCAAATGCCCCTGCGAAATTATTTCAACATCTTCCTCACTCAAATAGCCAATTCGTCGGAACGTTTCCGGCCGATCCCAGCGGTGATTCAAAAACTGAGAATTGCGAAATTGCGTCTGCTCGTGTTGAGTCGCTAGGCCGTAAAGCTTTAAGATCTCTTTTTCCGGCAGGGGGGTATGGGTTCCCAGTGCAACCATAAAGTCCAATTTAGCGGCTTTGGTACCCATCAGCGCCTGGATCGCCCGGATCATCATCGGCAAAGGGCAGGTACGGGTGGCATCCGGCGTCAGCACCAGGATCCGTTTGTTTGCAAACATCTTCGCCGGGGTTCCAGCCGCAATAATGGCTTTCACATCTTCTTCTGAAAGTATCATATCAGGGCTGCCTTGGCCGGTTACCATAAGATCAGTTTCTTTCTAGAACCTATCTAAAAAATGCATCTAACGCCCAATAGCTGCGTTGTGAACCTCCTTAAAATGCTCACATACTACATGTATGCTGCGCTTTTGCGTCGGCTCACGCCTTGCTCTTGGACGTAATCTTCTATTTTTGAGATAGGTTCTAATTGGTGTTAGATATTATATGCCAGATATCCGCCATCAACGGGAATGGAAATCCCGGTTACAAAACCCGAAGCCCTGTTACTGGCCAGAAACAAAGTGGCACCGATCAGCTCCTCGGTCTCGCCAAACCGGCCGAAGGGCGTATGGGCAATAATGGCCCGGCCCCGTTCGGTGTAATCGCCGGTTTTCGCATCGACTAAAAGTGCCCGGTTTTGTTTTCCCAAGAAAAAACCGGGTGCAATCGCATTTACCCGGATGCCGTATCGGGCAAATTCATTGGCAGCACCCTGGGTGAGATTCAATACACCGGCTTTGGCAGCATCATAGCCCCAGACGCCTGAAAGCGGGTTGTAGGAGGTCATCGAGGTCAGATTGATAATGGATCCCTTGATTTTGTTTTCGATCCAGTAAGCGGCAATCACTTTTGTGGGAACCATCAAGCCAGCAATGAGATTCAGCTTCAACACTTCTTCAAACTGCGCCAGGTCGGTTTCCACAAACGGTGCTTTGCCGATGTTGCCCCCCACTGCATTAATCAAAATCTCAGGGGGTCCGAAGGCGGCTACAGCTGTTTGCAATGCTTTGGCCACATCCTTTTCATTTCCGCCATCAACCCGGAAGCCTTGAATACGTTCGGCTGCTTTAATGGATGCCTTTAGGCTCTCTAAAGCATTATCAAGCGATTCCTGGGTGCGGGACCAGATGACGACATTGGCCCCGGCTTTTAACAGGGCCTTTGACATGACCGTGCCGATCACCCCCGCACCTCCGGCAACAATAGCCGTTTTGCCGCCAAGATTAAATAGGTCTTCCAAAAAAGTCATTATAGCCTCCGATAAGCGCTAAAATAGCTTAGTTAAATGCGTTGAAATGCCGATCAAAATGGGTCTCCAATATTTTGCAATAGGCCTCCTCATGGCGATACAGCGCCTCGAAGAAGGGTGCGCGCAAATGCGGATGGTTTATGACGGAACCATAGGTGACGTGCAGCACTTCCCGGGCGTGGAAATTTTCGAGCAAATCGGGCAATTCCCTATCGGATAAGGTTCTGATATCCGCTATTTGGGAAATTTCGGCCGAAACATGGTAACTGGCACGATCTGAGGGATAACAATCAATGGCGTAATGCAAAATGTCTCTGAAAAGATCCGGGTTAAATTCGGCAACGGTTCTGAGTGCTTCCAGATAACTGGTGCCGGCTGTTTTGAGATGAATCAGCTCACCCGCCAGCCGGGCGGCAACAGGGTAAATGCTGAATTTATCCGACCCGGAGTGAATGCTGAGTTTGTAAGGACCCAGAGCCTGCGCCACGCTGATATGTTGTTCAAAAGATTTTTCAAATTCCGTCAGATCACCAATGTAATCGACCCCTTTTTCGAAGGTGCCGACATATCGCGGGGCCAGACTGACCCACTTAACACCCAGCCGTTTGAGCTCGCTGGCGATGTAAATGTGTTCCGCAATCGTCGTGACCGACTCGGTTTCGTCGACACTTACCTCCAACTCAAAGGGTCGCGCGTTCATGCGTTCAACCAGGTGACGATAGATGGCGGTTGCATAGGTGATCACCTGTCCGTATTTGACCGCCGCCCGCATCAGCTCTTCTTCGGTGATTTGCAGGCTGAAATCCTTTAAGTCAATTGGTTTTCCCATCAATGCGCGCTTCAAATCAGCCGGTGTGCTTTCCAGTAAATCCCATGGCAATACCTCAACCTTTTGACGTAATATTTCGTAAGAAGATGTCTCGGCACTATTATCCACATGATCACCCGGATCAATGGTATAGAAAGTGTAATCCGCGGCCACAAAGGTATCGATATCGGCAGTCGTTTTCAGGTGGTCGGCGTCGGCTCCGAATCCATCGCGCCATCCTTCTTGAAAGACACCCCACATGGCATCATCCAGAACCGTCTGTGGGCTGCGGCCGGTGCGTTCATTTTCACGGACCGACTGCTGGGCAAATATGGGAAAAAGTGGGGTCTTGCGGATGGAGCGAATATGACCCGGGGTGGCCAACCCGAGCCGATCCCCGCAACCGGCCGATTTTTTCAACCCGATTGTGCGGGCATTTAAGAAGGGCACTATCTTCCGCAGCTGCGCAGCATTTTGGGAAGAGGTCGGAGCGATGGTCGTGTTTAGGCTGAGTTTGTCAATGGCGGACGATTCTTGTTGGCCCTCGAATTGAGCGCCTATGCTTTTATTCGGCGAAACGATTCCGAGATATTTGTCGGCGTTTCGCCGCCCCAGAAAAAAAACGGCCTGATTTATGAACACAATCGACTGCGGATAAACATGCATATGGGTCAGATTATTCAATACCTCATCCGCCAACGGTTGCGCTTGATCGGCGGGCAATGGCGCAATGAGTTGACTGCTACTAAGATTTTTAACCAACAAGGTGTTCATGATCGTAAACTCCTAAAAAAACAGATTGCCCCGTTTTTTTGCTATTAAAATGGCTGCCAGGCATTTTGGTCTCTCTTGCCATCGGTGCTGATTGGCTTATTTCATAACTAACTCCGGCAGCCACAGAGATATCTGCGGGATGTAGGTGATCGCCATCAGGGCAATGAACATAAATATATAAAATGGGATCATGGGGCGCACCATGTCCTCGATGCGAATTCGCCCGATGGCGCAGCCGACAAAAAGGGTTGAGCCCACCGGTGGTGTCAGCAACCCCATACCCAGGTTGAGCATCATGACGATGCCGAACTGGTGCGGATCCATGCCGAAATTGGCGACAACGGGCAGCAGAATCGGGGTGGTGATAAGAATCAGCGGTGCCATGTCCATGATCATTCCCAGCCCCAGGAGGATGACATTGATGATGAGAAAAATCACATATCGATTATCGGTTAGGGTGATGAGCGATTCGGTGACGAGTCGCGGAATATCAAGCCGCGTCATCATGTAACCGTAAGCGCTGGAGGTCGTGATCAGCGCGGCCACGATTGCAATGGTTTTCAATGATTCAAACAAAACGACCTGTAACTTTTTCAGGTCCATCTCACGATATACCAGCGTGGTCACGACCAGGGCGTAGGCCACCGCAATGGCCGAGGATTCGGTGGCGGTAAAAATGCCGGATACCACACCGCCGATGATAATCACGGCGGTGATCAGCCCCAGCGTGCCGTCCATCACCGCATGAAGGGCTTCGCGCAGGGATACGGGTCTCTCTTTAGGGTACTTGCGCTTGACGGCCAGATAAAATGAAATAACCATCAACGCAACCCCCAGGAAAACCCCCGGTATCACCCCGGCCAGAAACAGTTTGCCGATGGAGAGCGAAAACTGCTTGGATATACCGTCGATCGTCACGGTGACCCAGCCGGCGGCCAGGGCATAGATAATCACATTGTGGCTGGGCGGAATGATGACGCCCTGCACCGACGAGGAGATGGTTACCGCCACAGAGTAATCATTGTCATATCCCGCTTTTTTCATCATCGGGATCATTATCGAACCGATGGATGAGGTGTCGGCAACCGAGGAACCGGATATGCCCCCAAAAAGCATGGATGCCATCACATTGACCATGGCCAGCCCGCCACGAATCCGCCCGATGAGGACATTCGACATGGCGATCATTTTCTGGGATATCCCGCCGTATCCCATCAGCTGACCGGCCAGAATGAAAAACGGGATGGCCATCAAAGAAAAGGAGTCAAGGCCCTTGGTCATCTGCTGGAAGACGATCATCAAGGGTAGATCAAGATGCCAGGCCGTTAGGACCGCAGCCATTCCCAGCGCGAATGCAACCGGCACGCGAATGGCTAAAAGTGCAAAGAACGTCCCAACAAGAATTGTAATTCCGACAACATCAGCTTCCATGGTTCTTGATAAGCTACTCGTTCAGTAATTGATCCTGCTTCAGGTATTCGGCGTATGATTGAAACACAAATTCCAGTGAATTGTATACCAGCATGGTTCCGGATATCGGAAGGACCACATATTCGACGGCACTCGAAATCTTGGTGGCCGGCAGTGTAGACATGGTCATGAATTCGGTGAGCTCAATTCCATAGACAATCATCATCAGGCCGAAGGCGGCTATTAACAGATATATACACATGGATATTCGGTACTGTGCCCTTGGCGGAAACATTCTGAAAATATATTCGATTCCGATGTGAAGTTTGTGTTTGACACCGATGGGAATGGCCAGAATACCGAACCAGATCATCAGCACAATGGCGATTTCTTCCGACCAGGACGGGGATCGGTTGAAACCGAAACGCAGCAGGACCTGATAACAAATGATCACGACCATCGCCATCAACATTCCCATGGAAAGGAATTCGAGGATTTTTTCAATAATGGAGAATATCGCCCGAAATATCTGCCATACGGATCGTAACATTTTATTTAGATTGGGTAGAAGAAGATGCCATCGAAGTGGATGACATCTTCTTGATCATCTGTTCGGGATTACTGCTGGTCACCAATTTCTTTGATGATCGCTTTGTGTTTCTGGCCATAGGTATCATAAAGCGGCTGGACGGCTTTCTGGAAGTCGGCTTTCGCATCCGGTGTCAGCTCGGTGATGATGTTGCCGTTGGCCACCACCTTTTTCTTGGAGTTTTCAACCCGCTCGAGCCATTTCTGGATTACGAATTCCTGGGTGTCTTTGGCCGCCTGCATAATCAGTTTGATCTGCTCCGGTTTCAGTTTTTTATCGAAGGCAATTTTGGATGCCACCAGAATTTCAGGCACCCGGGTGTGCTCATCGAGGGTGTAATAATTGGCCACCTCATAGTGTCCGGTGGACTCATAGGAAGGCCAGTTGTTTTCCGCTCCTTCGATGACGCCTTTGCTGATGGCATCATAGACTTCCCCGAAGGCGATCGGCGTGGCATTCGCGCCCATGGTGTTGACCAGATCGATCATCAGTTTACTTTTCTGAACCCGGATCTTCAGGCCTTTCAAATCCGCCACCGTTTTGATCTCTC
>JASFGZ010000006.1:0-29926 GCA_050123495.1 Desulfobacterales bacterium | reverse complement strand
ACCTTGCAGCGCAAAAAATGCTGTACGGCCTGCGGCAAATGTTCCGAAATGATGCGGCTGGACGGCGTCACCGGTTGCGTCATACATGACGCCGAAGTTTATCGGCCGATTTATAAAAAGCTGAGGGAAGGCAAACCCTCTCTGGTTGGAAAAGAGGTTGCAGACCATGTCTAGAAGTGGTTTTGAAACCACTTCTAATTCTACACCGATGTAGGGGGATCATTTATGCTAAAAATTAACGAGCGTATCTCTCCTCGGGATCTTCAAGCCAAAGTAAACGCGCTGTTTGAATGCGCCGGCCAAAAAATTGAGGCAATCAAAGCGAGCCAGGAAGATTCCGGCCCCAGCCCGGTTTTTACCATCGCGGGCAAATACACCTCCCGGGGGTGGACCGAGTGGACTCAGGGTTTTCAATTTGGTTGCGCTATTTTGCAATACGATGCCACCGGGGAAAAACAATTTCTGGAATACGGTCGCAGACAAACGCTCGAACGGATGGCGCCGCATGTGAGTCACACCGGAGTCCATGACCACGGATTTAACAACATCAGCACGTACGGTAATTTGCTGCGGCTGATGATCGAAGGCCGCATCGCGGAAAATGAATGGCAAAAAAATTATTACGAGCTGGCGCTGAAACTATCCGGCGCCGTCCAGGCGTCCCGCTGGACAGCGCTTGCAGATGGACTGGGCTATATCTATTCGTTTAATGGCCCCCATTCTCTCTTCGCCGATACCATTCGATCGCTGCGCACGCTGGTTATCAGCCATCAGCTCGGGCATGTGCTGATGGCCGAACAGGATTGTACAGTCAATCTTTTGCAAAGAGCCCTGCAGCATGCCGAGACCACCGCCCGTTACAATGTCTACTTCGGCCATGGCCGCGATGCCTATGACGTCCGCGGGCGGGTGGTGCATGAATCGATTTTTAACGTCAACAACGGCACTTACCGCTGCCCCAGCACCCAGCAGGGGTACGCCCCTTTTTCCACCTGGACCCGCGGGCATGCGTGGATTTTGCTGGGGTACACCGAACAGCTCGAATTCATGGAATTTCTGCCCTCCGCAGAAATCGATGGGACCGCGCCCGGATTGTTTGCCACAAAAGAATCAATTCTCCAGCGTTTCCTTGAAGTTGCCATGGCAGTGGCCGATTATTACCTGGAGCAGACACCGGTGGACGGAATTCCTTACTGGGATACGGGGGCACCCGGATTAGCCCTTTTGGGGGATTACCTCGAACGGCCGGCCGATCCTTTCAATAACCACGAACCGGTGGACAGCTCCGCTGCCGCTATTTCAGCCCAGGGATTGATTCGATTAGGGCGATACCTGGAACTGAAGGAAAAAAGCTCGCTTGCGAGGCGCTACTTCCAGGCCGGTTTAACGATTGCCGATCGCCTGTTTGATGCGCCTTACCTCTCAACAGATCCCAATCATCAGGGACTCTTATTGCATTCGGTTTACCATCGTCCCAATGCCTGGGACCATATTCCCGAAGGGCAGAAAGTGCCCTGCGGTGAATCCTCGATGTGGGGAGATTATCATGCCATGGAACTGGGTCTAATGATTTTGAGGATGGCCGCAGATAAGCCATATTATAAATTTTTTTGAGAAAGCCGGCCTGCATGGGACTCCGCCGCCACCAGCCGCAACGTTCAATTTACGAGAAGTCCTTTTTTAATCCGATAAGGAATTCTGTCATTTATCTTAAAATATGGAGCGCCACGCGGCGCAAGCGCCTGCGCTGCGCGAGCGACTCCTTAACTTTAGGCACTTTAGCTCATTTTAGGCACTTCTGACTATAGAGCACATTTAAAACATTTTTTTCTGACCGAGAAGATAAAACGCTATCTTTGCGATAGCTTCTAGCGTTGATAACCAAATTCCCGGGAAATATCTAAAGCGGTTCTGACCACTTCATTCTTTAGCGTTTGCTGTATCACTTTTTTCGTAATTCGAACCGTGGGCCCGGAAATGCTGATCGCCGCAATCGCCTGTCCTTTCTGGTTAAAAATAGGTGCACCCACACAGCGGATTCCCTTTTCGTTTTCTTCATTATCAACGGCAAAGCCCTTTTGACGGATGACTTTGAGGTGATGCTTTAGTTTATCCGTGTCGGTGATGGTGTTTGGGGTTCTTTTCTGCAATCCTTTCTCTTTTATGAGCGTATCCAGCTCCGGGTCGGAAAGCTGCGCCAAAAAAACTTTCCCCACCGAAGAACAATGTGCAGGTATCCGCGATCCCACCCTGGAAACCATTTGCAGCCCACCCGGCTTTTCATCCGATTCAACTTTATCGATATACAGGGCTTCATTTTGATCCAAAACGACCAGATGGGCAGTTTCTCTGGTTCTTTTACAAAGACTGATCAGAAAAGGCCTCGCCTGCGCTCTTAAATCAAGTTGATCCAGGAGGCGATTTCCAAGCTCGACCAGCTTAAATCCGAGTTGGTAATTTTTGCTTTCAGATACCTGACGCACATAGCCAAAGTAAGCCAGTGAGGCCAAAAGACGATGAGTGGTACCTTTGGGCAAACCCACTTTGGCACTTAATTCTTTGAGGCTGATGCCTTGAGCACTTTGAGCCATAACATCAAAGAGGGTTGACACTCTTTCAATGGTTTGGACTAAATTGCCCGGTTTCTGTTCAGGAAACAACATGGATCGACCTTTCAAGAAAAAAAGGTTTTTATGTAAGCGGCGGCATCGGCAACATCACTTTCCAGGTCTTTACGGTCTCAGCGCCAGTATTTTCAACCATAACCGCCGTTCCAAAAATTCCGTATTACGAAATACAATTTTATTATACGATATGCCAATAGTATTCGCAAAAGATCTTGTCAAGCAATTTTTGATCGTGAGTTTACGCAATCTGTTCGTCGACATCTAGATTTATTTTTAGGCGATTATATGCAAAGACACATGAGGAGAAGAAGGGATGGGGTCTTCCTTAATAATGAGAAATTTTTCGGACAGGTCTATCTCAAGATTTGCAGCAACCACGATCTGATTTCCCGGATTTCATTCGCGCAAACGGTATGTTGCATGGGGTATTCATGCCATCTGACCGCGTAACCCAAGCGGGTTAATTCCTGCCGGGTTTCAATCGCTTTGGCCACCGGAATGACAGGATCCATTTGTCCATGCGCCATCATGATGGGAACTTTCCGGTTGGCGGGACTGAGCTCTGTGGCGAGATTGTAAATCGTCGGCAAATGCATGGACATAGCCAAAATACCGGCCAGCTGTTTTGGGTACCGCAATCCCGTATCAAGGACGATGGCGCCTCCCTGGGAAAAACCGGCCAGCAAGATCCGATTCGAAGGTATCCCGGATTTCAACTCATTTTTAATTAGCGCCTTTAGCAGATCCCCCGATTCAAGAAACTGATCGATATCGATCGAGTCTGCCCTATGCTTGAGATCAAGGATATCGAACCAGGCACGCATGCGCAGACCGGCATTGATGGTAATCGATCTTTCGGGGGCATGGGGAAACACATAACGAATGGGCAGCGACTCCGGCAGACGCAACTCAGGGACAATCGCTTCAAAATCATGGCCGTCGGCACCCAAGCCATGCAGCCAGATAATGGTTGCAATCGGCCCGCCGGGGGGGTTTATTTCAATGCAGTCCAGCAGATCTGAATTCAATTCGGTTACCTCCTTTAGTAGCCTCACATTGCCAGCCTGGCGTGGATTATGATTACCTTGACAATTTACAATGCGAATGTCAAATTGGAAATATGAGCGAGAGCGGAATTCAAATCGACGAATTTCCCGAACTAAAAAACCCGTTGTTGATCGCCGGGTTTGACGGCTGGGGCAATGCCCTAAAAATATCGAGCGGAATGGCCGCCTATCTCATCCGCGCATTTAAGGCACAACGATTTGCTGAGATCAATCCCGATGTATTTTATAGGTATGATGAAATGCGGCCGGTGGTGCATATTGAGAAAGGGGTGTTTAAAAGCCTTTCAGCACCGGGAGGCACGTTCTACGCTGCGCAGACAGCACCTGAAGGACGCGATCTGGTTATTTTTAAGGCCGATGAGCCGAACCTCCAATGGTTTCGCTTTGTTGAAGAATTATTCGATCTTTGTAACCGACTCAATATCGAATCCATTATTACCCTGGGCAGTATGTATGACCATGTTCTGCACACAGACAGAATCGTATCGGCGGTAGCATCCGACGCGACCATGTCTTCCATGTTAAGGCAAAAAGGCGTAAATTCAATTTCCTATCAGGGCCCTAGCGCCATTCATTCCACAATCCACTCTGAAGGATTAAAAAGGGCGCATGCGTCTGTATGTTTATGGTGCCACTGTCCATATTATCTTCAGGGTACCACGCACTTTGGAATCTTAGCACATCTGGGAAAATTGCTTGCCGCTATAGGCGGCTTTGAACTTAACACCGAGGATCTGGAAGCAAGCTGGGAAAAATTGAACATACAGATCGAAAACCTGATCGAAAAAAATGCGGAACTTCAAACCGTGATCAAGGAGTTGCGCAAGGCAAAGGTACGCGGATCGGCTGCCGAAATGAAAGGTGCCATCAAATCAGACGAAAAAATCATTAATATCCAGGACTTTATTGAGCCCAAATAAATCCCACCCATATCCAAATTCAAAGCACCTAATCTCAATCATAATTCGTCTTATTTCAGTGTAAATTCCCGGGTTCAAAGGTTCAGAGGTTAATTAACAAAAGACAGATATCGGAAGTCAGATGACAGATGAAAACCTGAGATTCTGGCAGTCCGCTGTGGCTGCCGGAAAACCAGAACCCTGTAACCAAGAACCCAGCCACACTTAGACATACGCCAGGGCTTTAGTCATATTTTTATGGGACATGACAATAGAACCCATCTCAAAATTGTGGATCAGGGTTCAGGGCAAGGCGTCCCGTGAATTGAAAACGGAGCGTACACGCAGTACGTGAGTATTTCAATTTGCGGGACAACGCAGCCCTGGGCACTTAGACGCATTTTTGAGATGGGTTCTAAAAGCGTCCATGCCTTCCCCGAAACAAGGCCGTTCGCGAACGGTGAGAAAGGCCCCGGCTGTCAAATATGGTCTGACGGCCGTTCCGGCGGTGCTTAGAAAGCGTCAGGGAATGATGTTTGTTATAGGGCTTGTGCCCGTATTTGTAATGATGCTTTTTATGCTTGTGCCGGTATCTGTAGTGATGCTTTTTATAATGGTGAACGTTTTTGCGGTAATAACCTTTATGGTGATACCAGGGACGGTAGCCGTAACCATAATAAGGATAATAACCGTAAGCGTAACCGTTTGAACGACCGTAATTTTCGTCTTCGGCTGCAGCTTCAGCTTCCTGTAGAATCCGATCCGCTTCCCAGAGTGCCGCTTCCGCTTTTGCATTGGCTTCCGCAATCCGACGTTCGGCCGCCTGCTGTTCTAGCAGTAAAAACGCCTCCCTCTCTGCCAGTTCCTGCCTGGCAACTTCAAGCCTGTCAGTCTCCCGGCGCTGGTTATCCGCTTCTTCATCATAGGGGATTTCAGGTGTTTTCATAAGAAGCTTGGCATGCTTTGGCGGCGCATAATTTGTAAAATGGTTTACGCCGTTTTCATCTGTCCAGGAGTAAATGTCTGCGCGCGCCGTTAAAGCTACGAAACCGTAAAGCCATACAGTCATCAATACCAGAATCATTATATTGAACCGTTTCACAGGTGCCCCCCTTCAGTCCTTCAGGACCGTTGAAACATGTCTGTTAGGATTATTTCGATCACCTTTTTAACATAACCATTGTTTCCCCCCTGTAAATCAGAACAACCGCGTTCAGGTACAGGCCGACTTTCTTTATACAAATAGACGCATGCATCGTCAAGCCGGTCGACATCTTTTTGTCCGGACTCATTGATAAAGGTTATAAATGAAAGTGCCTAAAGTTGTGGTTTCGCTCGCGCAGCGCAGGCGCTCCCGCAGCGCCAACGCTGGCGCGGCGTGTACGCCGCGGGTCGCTCAATCTTTTTTTCAAAAATGGAAGAATTCATTAACTTTAGTCACTGCGAACTTTAGTTCACTTTAGGCACTTCTTCAAAGTGAGCTTGCTGCAATATATTAGAAGCCACGCCGGCGACGATGTCAGATGTGATTTTTTTATGAATCTTTTCCTTGCGTGTGGGAAAGACGCTCAGGTTATGTTTTCGAATCTGGCGGGCTTCTTCAAGGAAATACCTTAAAATGTTTAGGTCACTCTCTATTGATCGACCGGATGTTCGGGCGGCTTCAAGTTTAGCCAAGACGGCGATGATACCGTAAAGATAGAGGCTCAACGTGGTAATTCTTCGCAGGAAAAACTCCTTGCGGCTAATCGACTGACCGTAGATCAAAAATCCAACCAGGAGCATCAGGCGGATGCGACGCGCATGCGCCCTGGCAAAGCGCGCCGCGCGGTTCATGGTTTTTCCGTTAAAGGCGATTGGCCAGCGCGTCCGGCGAAACATTTCTTTGCCCAGCAGGACAAATTGAGACAGTCTTCCGGATGCCGAGACCTGCAGGCGCTTGCTTAAGATGCGCAGAACAAACAGGGCGGGATAAATAGAATGAATTTCGGTTGTGCCTTCAAAAATTGTGGTTACCCGAAAGTCCCGCATTCGCTTTTCATAAGGCTGGGTCGCCAGATAGCCGGAGCCGCCGGCAACCTGCAGGGCATCATAGATGGTATCCCAGGCCCGGGTGGTGCCAAACAGTTTGCAATGGGAGCTCTCCATTGCCACTAAAGCCGTTGGGTTGTTTTCGAGCATCCCGGCTGTAAAAGTTGTAATCGCGGAAGACACATATCCATGTACTTTGGCTTTTACCAACTTTTCCTGGATGAGTTCGAAGGTGTTGATCGGAACACCAAACTGAGTTCGGTTGGCGGATCGTTTCGTCATATCCTGTAAGGATTGCTTCATCATCCCGGCGGATGCAGCTCCCAGAGCCAGCCGTCCATAGTTGAGAATGACCATGGCAATCTTAAACCCGTCACCGGGCTGCCCTAACAGATTTTCCTTCGGTACTTTTACATCGGTGAACTGAATGGATGCCGTTGAGCTGGCCTTTAGCCCCATTTTGGGCATATCTTTGCCAATATGCACGCCATCCCAGGCGGTTTCCACAATAAATGCCCCCATAAATCCGGGCCTGGCCGGGTCCAGCTGCGCAAATACGGTTAAGCCCCCGGCATAATTTGCATTGGTAATGTAAGTCTTCGTTCCATTTAAAACATAATGGTTGCCGTCATCGGAAAGGGTGGCAATGGTTTCGATGTTCCGGGCGTCGGAGCCCGTTCGGGGTTCAGTGAGCGCGTAAGAAAAAATCATTTCCCCGGAGGCTGCCGGCACAAGATATTTGCGTTTCTGTTCCTCATTGCCGAACAAAACAATCCCTTTAATGCCGATGGACAAGTGGGCCAGGGCCAGAATCCCCAGAGACATGTCTTGGCTAACCAACGCTTCAACGATATGCAGGTATTGCCTCAGACTCAGCCCAACACCACCGTATTGGCGGGGAATCGTAAGCCCAAAGAAATTATCGCGGCCCAGTTTTTCCAGCAATTCAGCCGGAACTATTCCCTTTTTTTCCAGATAAGATGCAGGATATTTCGAATTTACTTCAAGGTAATTTTGAATAAATCCGTGGGTTATCTCATCGGCTTTTGATTCCTGGTAGCGATCAAAAGGTTCTGCATCAAGAGAACCAAAATATAGATTCATTAAAAAATTTTCATAGTCCATTTTTAACTCCCGCAGTTCGCTTTTGGTTGTCAAACCCATATTCTCTTCGGTTTCATTGTTAACAGAATTTTGGATAAGTCGCCTGATAAACAGTAATCATTACATATTGGGGGTCAAATGATGATACGTGAAAGCATCGTCCAAAATTCCGGCTTTTCGATCAGCAATCCGCAGGGCAGGTTTCTTTGACGAAGATACTTGAAATTTTTTCAAAATTTTAGGATGATTGCGCAGCGAGCGCCGACCAAATAAAAAAAATTGAATGGGATCACAACATGAAAATAAGAATTGAGAGCGAAAAAATTATCAAAGCGGTAAAAAAATTAGACGGCATTGAGATTGTATTGGAAAACCTCAATGATGCCAAAGAGGCGGTTCATCTTATTTTAGCACGCACCGGCTTATTTGAGAAAAACAAGGAAGGAAAGTTTAAAGATGTTAAGGTGTCCTCGTTTCAAAAATATGACACGACCGCAGTGAATTACAAGATGATATTTCTGCTTGAATTCATCTTCAAAACAAATGCATCCCTGGACGACAAAGTTGCTGCCATCAGAGAGCTGCAGGACTTCTTCAACAAGCTTTAAAACATCCAATAGCATGAATACTTGTTTTACCTCAACTCGCCGGGGAGACACTTCTAATGATAAATGACAAAGGGGATTTAGAAATTAAACACTTTGTATCCGATAAAGGCAAAAACCAGTATCTTCTGATCAGTGGCAGCCAAGCCGCCGTCGTTGATGTATCCGATGCGGTTGATGAAGTCGGTAAGATCATAAATGAAATGAGCCTGGCCTTGAAATATCTCCTGGTTTCACATGCCCATCCATCTCATGTGGAGGCCCTGCCCCTCCTGAAAGAAAAATTCGGAGCAACCTTCTGCCTGCACGAATATGAGTATCAGCATCTTAAAGAAACTGATATCAGTCTGGAGCCGGATCGCATCCTTCAGGATAATGATATTCTGAAGCTGGGCGAAATTGACATAAGGGTTTTGCTTACAGCCGGTCACACAAAAGGTTCTGTGTGTTATTGGGCCAAGGCGGCCAATGCGCTTTTTAGCGGTAGCACACTGCTAAAAAAGGGTTATGGCCGGATTTGGGGACCGAGTAGTATGTCCCTGATGCACTTTAGTATGAAGCGCCTCGGCTCAACAATTCCCGCTGAAACGACAATTTATACGGGCAGCGGTGAATTGACGAAAATGGGAAATGAAGGCTGGATTCATTGTATGCGATCCGCATAGCAGCTTGTCCGGTTTGGGCGACCCCCGGCAGCAGCATCACATTTTTAGCCTTCCGCGATATTTCAACAAAGATTATGAGGCATTTACACTTGAAATAATCTCCCAGGCATCCTCAGCCGTATCAACATAACGAAATAAGTCTAAATCCTTGGCTGAAATCGTGCCCTCTTCCACCAGGGCGTTGAAATTGATCACCCGTTCCCAAAATTGCTTCCCGAACAACAAAACCGGTATGGCGGCCACCTTCTGCGTTTGGATGAGGGTCAGCGTTTCAAAAAGCTCATCCAGGGTCCCAAAACCACCGGGAAAAGCGACCAGGGCCTTGGCTCGCATCAAAAGATGCATCTTGCGAACGGCAAAGTAGTGAAACTGAAAGGCCAACTCCGGTGTAACATAGGGGTTGGGTGTCTGTTCAAACGGCAAAACAATATTCATACCGATACTCGGGATTCCGGCTTCATGGGCACCGCGGTTGGCAGCTTCCATAATGCCGGGACCACCGCCGGTAACCACAACCAACATATCTTTGCCGGTATTGCTGGAAATGAGGCCGCCGAGGCAGCAGGCTTCTTGATAGTATTTGCTGTTGGCCAGGGCGCGTCGGGCGCTATCGACTTTTTGTTTGAGGGCGGCATCATTTTTATTTTTGCGATGTTCGGCTTCGGCAGAAACGAGCTGGGCTTCAGCGGTTTCCGGATCTGGAATGCGGGCGCTGCCGAAAATAACCACGGTCGATTCAATATGGTTTTCCTGCAGAATCAGCTCGGGTTTCAATAATTCAAGCTGCAATCGAACCGGGCGCAGCTCATCCCGCAAAAGAAATTCTTCATCCTGATACGCCAACCGATAGGATGACGAGCGGCATTGCGGCGAATCAACAACCAGACGGGCGGATTGGGCATCATCGAGGGCGGAAATGAAAAACCGAGTTTTGGGCTTGCTTTGTTTAGAAGGCATGAATCACACTCCTTATCGAAGGATGGCCGCTTTGCAGCAAAAAGCGCAGGCGGTTTCGGTTAATGGTTTGAACGCTGACGTATCTATGATTAATCTATCAACGCTCAAGACAGGTAGCAAGACTTTTACCCTTGATGATCGGAAAGATGTTACGGCCGTTTATTGAGGATAGAGAAACTCTCGATTTTCTCCAAAATATTATTAATGAAGAAACCAATCAAAAGATTTATTCATCACAAAAGCACGAAAGAACGAAGACACGAAACAAAAAATATAATTTCGTGTTTTCGTGGTGAGCTTTTTTAGCCGATTGTATCTAGGAGAGATCCCAGCATTTCATCCTGGGCTTTAAGACTTTTCAAATTGGCCTGATAGGCGCGTTTGGTCATCATCAAATCGGGGATTTCTTCGGCCAGGTCAACATTGGATGTCTCCTTTTCGACCACCGCATCATTTTCTGTAATGTCATAACGGTATCCGGGGCTCTCGTCACGACTGATGTCGACGCGAACACCGCCATTGTTGTCTTCATGCAGTATCGCCCGGCTTCGCTTGAATCCATCGGTGTTGACATTGGCAATATTATTGGCGGTAACCCCAAGCTTCGTTACAAATGCCCTTAGAGCGGAAACGGTGTTATTTAAAGCTGCAATCATTTTTCCCCCCTAAAAACCGCGATGCACAGTGACGTTCTTTCAAAAAATTAAAACTTCCCGAAATGCCGTTATTCCAACCGGAACATGCTCCATCATGTATAGTTGTGAGAGCCCGAATAAGAAGATGCACGTGCATTAGAGAAGTTTTAAATTCTAATCAAATATGACAGATGATATGATACAATATCCGTGCCAACAAGCATCTCTGTAATTTTACATATTAATATCAGATAGTTAAAATTTTTTGGGGGGGACAAATAAAGTGAAAATTTGACAAATTACGTCATTTTTTTTGCCCTAAAATGTCATTGTGCTTGGAACTTGGAATTTGATATTTTGTTTGCGGTATGAAACCGGCAGTAACTGCCGGTGGGCGCGCGAAGTTCGCTCCACATGAGGTTGCAAGACAGAAAATGGTGGGATTTTAGTTTTCAGATACACCTTTACCGGAAGAGAAAAGGCGGTGCCTCGTCATCCATGACAACATCTTTTTTGGCGCGGTTGGAAGGCTTAAATTCTTTTTTTCCCTTGGGGCGACCACGACCTACGAACAAGCCCGATATGCTAATATAGACAAATCGATACAGCAGCCGTAATAGTAGTATCACTATATAAAACAGGCCTATACCAAATGCCACCTGTATGAAGGTCGGTTGGGTTGAAGTCCACAGACTAAAAGTGCTCCAAATTTCAATCAGCCAATTAATTGTAAGGTCCATCCTGGGGTACTTTCCTGTATGATGTTCTGATATCGCTGTCCTATAACAATGTCAAGCGAACATTCGGCTGTTTAACAGGTCAAAAATTTGACATGTAACGATCCACTCGCTGAATCTTAAATGGAAAACTAAGTTGGCATGAAAGTTGAATGAAAAAAATAATGTGTTCGCATGCGGGATTTCCGTTGATAACCCGAACGGCAGTGGTCCTCAGGGGTCCAAACACTCCGGGGCTCTCCTCCTTTCAATGCCCTCGGGCCTTAGCCTCCTCCGAGGGATAGAATGATTTTAGCGTCATAAAGATCGATAACAAAGGGGCTGAAAGGTTCAACGCATCATGGTTTGCGTGATAGAATACGGCGAAGACATCGGAACATTCCGAAACCTGTTTCCTGATATTCAGCAGGCACGTGTTTTTGCTAAACAGATTATCGCTTTATCCGAAAAGGAATACAAGTGTATCGGGCCAAATCAATGGTATTGTCAGGATAAAAAGGAATACGTCAAAATTGAAGGGATCACAAATTAAAACTTTATGTGATCATGTAAACCTGACGATTGGAGAATTTTCGGGTAAAGTTTTGCTGAAAAATACCGATAACTGCTATAACAGTGTGCAGGCGGGCACGCTGTTTGATATAATTCCTTAGGGAGGGGGTGGCTCATAACGGGCCGCCCCTAATTTTTTGTGATGCTAAATTCCCCGGCCTACCGGCCGTATCTTTCAAGTCTAATTTGCTGCAAATTTGCCATTTAACCCATCAAACCATTGACCCACCCGAATTATCGACCTATATTTTCTTTTGATTGAACCCACTTTAATGCCCGCAAAGGATAGAAAGCAAACACATGCAGAACCGAAATCCTTTTGGAGTTGCCGCTTTTATCATGGCGCCACTGGTAGTCATTGCATCTTGCTTTACGGTGGCTTCAGCCGCTTCGATCGAAGTACCCCGTATTTCCGTTGAGCAAACCAAACAAATGCTTGAAAACCCGGAGGTGATTATCATCGATGTTCGAACTACCAAAACCTGGTGGAGAAGTCGCACGAAAATTTTAAATGCGGTGCGAGAAGAACCTGGCTCCATAAAACAGTGGGCGGGAAATTATCCCAAAGATAAAACTTTAATTTTTTATTGAACGTGAAGAAATGAGAGATCCAGTGCCCGGGCGGCACGGTATTTCATCCAAAAAGGGTATGCGCGTGTTTTTGCCCTCAAGGGCGGCTGGCAAGAATGGAAAAAAGCGGGATATCCGGTGGAAAAAAAATAAGGTGACCACCTGCTTCGGTTGGCCAGTTGAGCCCGTTGGCCCGATAGATCATATTGCCTTTTGAACGGTCCGAACCCGCCGGCGGCGGACAAACCTGATTATGTGAAAAGGCGGGTATTCTAAAAAAAAGCTGTTTAATACTTGAAAAAAGATCACTTTGTATATATGGTTGCTTTTTAGATTCGAAAATCCCCCCCTCCTTTTTTTATAATCATAAAGAACCTGGTTTATTTTGCTTTATCTGATCGTTTTTGGGGAGCGCATTCTATGAGCGGTTTGGATAATTTGATAGCATTCATTGACAATGGCGGCACACGCTCTGGTTCTGAAAGGCGACGCTCTTTCAAAAATGATGGTATGCCTGAGAGACGAACACGATATGATCGCAGAAGTGGCGCTGATCGCAGAAGAACCCTTAACGAGAAAAGAAAGAAGGGCCAAGAACGACGAATCGTATTTGTGGATTAACGCTTTATCAGATGGTCAAACATCTGGTTACCATTAAGCACAAGCGGTGGTTTCCTGCCGACTTTATCAGAACCTGCGATTTGTAACTTCCATCTTAAATCTGACGTTTCACATTTACCTTCATTGATGTTGGCGCACATGTACAACCATCAAGAAATAACCGTCGATCATTATATTCAAAAAAACCCCCGGGTAGCCCTCACACCGCCCGGGGGTGTTTTAATTGCGGCCATAATGAAACATGATCACAAACGAATTCAGCAAAAAATCGGTTTTACAACACCCTGTAGTTGTTCACTATGACCATTTCGGGCAAATCGTTTCGCTTGATTTGCCCTGCCTGCCCTCAAATGATTATCACCAATGGCCAGCAACAATCATCTTCGAATATAATTTATATCGCAATATATGGTTAAATGTCAAGAAAAAAACCTATATATTGTATATTTCAGTGTTTTACGGCGGTTCTTGTGAGGGCTGCATCAGAAAAATAACCTTCCTAGCAAGAGTCTATTGACGAAATATCCAAAAATAATGCAATATGGCTTTATCATGCGGATTTTATGCTTATCATTGGTCTTCAATCCATTTTTTCAGGGAATTTAATTGATGAAATCAAGAATAATTATGATTCTGTTCAGTCTCTGGGTGGTTATTCTTTCCAGGCCACTCAAGGCCGAGACCGATTTGACCGAACTGGTAAAACTCGTACAGCCCTCTGTGGCCACCGTTGTTGCTTACGATGTAAACAGCAATGTGGCAAACATCGGCACCGGATTTTTTATAGATACCAAGGGCCACTTAATTACGAATTATCATGTGCTTGTCGGCAAATTCGGTGCTGAAATCAAAACAGCAGATGGCGGCACTTACCCGATTAAATCCGTCGTTGCTGAAAATCAAGCAACCGATCTGATAAAAGTATTGGTGGATATCCCGCCCGAAAAGGTTCATTGGATCAAAGTAAGCGAGGAGATGCCCCCTGTGGCTCAACGCGTCATGGTCGTGGGCAGTCCGATGGGACTTGAACAATCTGTCAGCGATGGGATTGTATCTTCCGTGCGGGAAATACCCGGTGTCGGTATCTTTTTTCAGATGTCCGCCCCGATATCTCCAGGTTCAAGCGGCAGCCCGGTGGTTAATTTGGAAGGTAAGGTTGTGGGAGTGGCGACCTTTCAATTTTTGCAAGGCCAAAACCTTAATTTTGCCATATCGGGTAAATCTGTCCTGGCCCTGAAACCAGCTCAGCCCGGTCAAACCCTCTCAGAGTGGACCTATCGTCATAGCAATCAGAAACCACTACTGGCAGGAGAATTGTGCCGCAAAGGATTTAGTTTCTCGATAGACGGACAAGACCAGAAAGCCCTTCAGTATTTCAAAAAGGCAACCGAGAATGATCCGAACAGCACAACAGCCTGGTACGGCCTCGGATATTGCTATGCCGGCAAAAATAGTCACACCGCCGCCATAGAGGCTTATAAACAGGCCATCCGAACAGATCCTACCAACGAGATATCTCATTTCCATCTGGGAAATTACTACAACAAAATCGATCGCTACGATGAAGCGATCGAATCATATAAGACGGTCGTCCGTATGAATCCTGATTTTGAAGCGGCACATTTTAATTTGGGGATCATCTACATCAAAATTGGCCAATTAACGGAGGGAAAAGAGGCATTTCAAAATGTTGTTCGCATCAATCCCGCGGCGTCAAAGGCCTATTATAACATCGGGGTTAGCTCCACCAAACTCGGTCAATATTCGCAGGCTATCGACGCCTATGAGAAGGCTGTCGACATCGATCCTGAATTTGTTGAAGCGTATTTTAATCTGGGGGTCATTTTCGGCGAGCTGGGCCAAACCAAGAACCAAATGGAGGCTTTTAAACAGGCCATTCGAATTAATCCGGATTTCGCGCCCGCCCATTATGCGATCGGGCTGGCGTATTTGAACCAGGGTGATAAAGCCGCTGCACTGGATCAATATAAGATCCTTAAGAAGCTCGATATCAATATTGCTGATCATTTATTTGAAGAAATTTACCGCTAAACGCAACCGATGATACGAAAAACCGAAGATTATATTCAGCTGCCCAATAGGGCTGACCACAACTGTTTCGGCTGCAGTCCGGCGAATACATCCGGCCTCCAGATGACATTTTACACAAATGGGGTGGCTGTATATTCAAAAATAGCCGTGCCGGACCATCTCTGCGGCTGGAATAACCTGGTTCATGGTGGCGTTCTCACAACGATTATGGATGAAATCATGAGCTGGGCCGCGATCTATTTGCTAAAACGGGTGACGATGACAAAATCCATCCGCGTTGATTTTCTAAAGCCGGTTTATGTTGGCAACCCCTTGAAAGCTGAAGGCACGGTTTTGGATAATAAAGGCAAGCACGAGGCCTTAATGGAAGGACGGATTTATAACACGGATGCGGTTTGCTGTGCCAAGGCCACTGGAACATTTGCCGTATTTTCACCTGCCGTGGCCCAAAGGCTGAGTATCACCGACAACGAATCATTAAAATGGTTCGAAAAGATATTTGGTCTTAAGTAACCTACCTGCCCAAAATCAATCCAGATCGCATCATCAATTGTATCTTTCCTCGTTTCGGGGTTCAGTCACCTGGTTCAAAGGTTCAGAGGTTTAGGCGCTGGCTACTGGCTGCCGGCCTCCAGCAGCCATAGAGGGCTGCCCTGCTTTCGGTGGTTTCTCGCTGGCCTCAATATTCCGCAATCCGTAATCTGAAATCCGCATTTGATTTAAAGCCCTTATGCCAATACCGAAAAAAAAGAACATATCCGGATAACTGTTTCGTCCTGATTTTCACGGGTCAGCGTAAAAAGCTGCACATCAGATCGGTTCTTTAGCTCCGCAATCAGGCCGCTTCCTCTTTGGGCGATGGTTGCGATCAGCGGCTTTTCGGAATTTAAAATGTCGCTGATGATTTTTGTAAATATATCGGATAAACACTCCATCTTACCGATTTCATCGATCATTACAAGCCCGGTTTCAGGAGCCAAAATCGGCAGGGGATCAATAAAGGCTTCAAATCCCTCAATATCAACACCGTATTTTCCCACCTGATAGCCGGTGCGAAAATCCACATGGGCAAGAATTCCAGTTCGCCCATCCAGACTGCTGAGGCCAAACCCCTTTCGCCGCCCACCCTTTCGGATTTCAGCCGTAAAAAATCCGACCGGATTCAGATGCCGCAGCTTATCTACGAGCCGCCTAAAAACCGTGGTTTTGCCCGAACCGGGCAGACCGGTGATCAAAATATTCGTTGCGCTGGTCACCGTATTTCTCTATTCTTTCAATATTCTTCTCGTCATTTGTCATTGCCATTAGAGATTAACCCTGGAGTGTTGGAGCACTGGAGTATTGGCGTAATGCAGAAATAAGATCTTCTATTCGACCCAGTACTCCATCACTCCAATACTCCATTACTCCATGTCAAGATGATCCGGGAAGCCTCTTTAATAAACACATACGCAGCTATTTCCAGAAAAGCGCCCTACACCAGCAAATGCACATTTCCGATGCGTGCGTTATTCAACCCGGCGTCCTGAGCCGCCCGGTGGCATTGATTCGCCAAGGTTTTTGATGTCGTGGGCATATCAGACATGAAAAATTGGGGATGAAAAGCCAGCAGGCTGTATGGAATATCCGGGTTGAGATCGGCAATGAATCCGGCAATAGCGGCAACTTCCTCCCGATCGATATAGCCCGGTACCAGCAGAGTACTGGCAATCAGTAGCGGCGGAACCCGGCGGCGACCGATTTTTTCAGCTGCACGGGCAAAATTACTCAAGGTGCGTTGATTGGTGACACCCGTGAGGGCAATGTGCAGCGATGGATCCCAGGCCTTAAGATCAAACTTTACACAACCACCGGAGTCTATGGCGATCCCCAGCATTTGATCGAACAGGTCCGGATTGCCGGAGCCATTGGTCTCCCAGCAGACCCGCAGGATCCGACCGGTTGCTTTATTCCGGGCCTGCCTTGACGCCTTGAGGGAAAAAGGCATCTGCGGTGCGGGGTCTCCACCAAAATAACAAATACAGGAGGTCTGTTCGTCCGCATCCGCGACCAGCTCTCGCACCGTGCGCAAAGGAGATGTAAAGGTTTCGTTCCGAAAATGCCAGTTTTGGCAAAACAGGCAGTTAAATGAGCAGGCTTGGAAAAAAACGGCCAGATTCTTAAAGCCGGTTTCAGCCCCGCAACGATTGGCGAATTTAGGATAACCGGCACCGGTTCCGCCGGGGCAGACCCAATCGGCAACACAATTGGTGGGCAGCGGATCATGATACCATGAGAGCTTTGCTGTGGTTGAAGACACGCCCACAAGACGACCGTTAAGGTTATGGCGCAATCCACAGTAGCCGATCTCATTTTCAGCCATTCGGCAGCGGTTGACACAGATGTTGCAGGACAAACCCTCGGGATTGTCCGGCGGACTGGGCGGTAGCCCAAAGGCGGCCCGGCTCTCCCGATGCGCCCGCGCGGCAATTTCCAGTGCTTCCCGCGGCCGCTGGCGAATACACTTCAAACAGACGCTCAGCGTTTTGGAGATGTCTGCTGAACTCTGTTCACATAAGCTGCACTGAGCCATGACTCAAGATTAGGATTGTGTTGGAATAGAGTTTTGTTTAATGGGTCGGCGCCACATTCATGAGTCCGGGGTTCACAGACCCGAAGGCCTGGAAGCGATAAAGCTGGGAAGCTGGAAGGCGCCAAAGCTTCGAGGCTTTCCGGCTTCCTGGCACCCCATTTTCAAGCCGCTGCGCTATCAGCTATGCGCTTTTCGCCTGCCCGGCACCTACTTCGCCTCCGGCAGAACCTCTAACCCTTTGAACCTTGGCGGACGATTCCCTTCGGCCAGAACCGCCAACCCCAGAACGGTTTCGAGCTGGTATTTTAGCGGGTTATGGTTAAATTCATTCAAATGGTCAAGCTGACTTTTCAATTTTTCAAAGGCTTTGGCGGTGATGCGCCCGGTGCCCGCAACGGCCCGGATGCACAGCTGCAAAATGAAGAAGCTTAAAAACAGGATTATGCCGATGGCCCAGAAAGCGTGCATAAAAAAATCACCGGGAAGATAGCTGCCGCGAAAAAAAGTTAGAAGGGTTAACCAGCCACAGTAGCCCAGAATACCGATGGCCGGTATATTAAAAAGGATTTGCAGCAATAAACCGCTCAGTTTGCCGGTTAAGCGTTCGATTTCTGCGTCTAAAGCGTCCGTCCAGGCAAAAGCGAGCCTATCTTTGAAACCATCTGTACCGGCGAGCGCATCCTGCACCTTGCGAATCGAACTGTCAAAGCCGCCTTGAACCAGGGTTTTGGCGATTTCGGGCCAGTGCTCCAACACAACCAGACGATAGTTTCTAAAGGCCGCTGCCATGCGTTGATCTTTTTCAGGATCTTCGATGGCGGGTTTGGTCTCTTTCGAATGCCTTAGCGCCGATAACGTGCCGATCACCTGGCGCAACGGACGGCCGAATCGAAAAACAGCCATGATTCCGCTGCCAAAAATCAGCAGCCGCGCCCAGATGGCAATCATCCAACCCATGGGGCCCAGCCACCGCTGGGCCAGCTTCTGGTAAACCACGATATTGAGTCCAAAAAACTGTCGGGTGGCATTTTCCTGCATGCCGGAAACCGCGTTGTCCAGTGCTTTTTTCTCAGCCGCTGTAATCCGGTCGGCGGCATCGACCAAAACGGCTTTATTCCTGATAATTTCGCGGCCGGCTTCCTCAAACACAAAATCCCGCAAGCGTTCGGCGTTTTCGAGTCGGCGATCGACGACAAACCCGGCTCGATTGATGGTATCGAGCACCAGTTCTTTCAAATCTTCAAACTCGTCAAAATCATGCCTGGGACCGGCGGTTTCGTCCCAGTCCGGTTTTTTCAGGTTGCGCCGGGCGGATATACAAAAAACACGGTCCGCCGGCATTTGCCAGCCCATTTGAATGTGCTCCAGAAAGTCAGGCACAATCTGATTTTTAAGCTCCGGCTCATCCAGCCGGTCACATTTATTGAGGACACACACCAGAGATTCCCCGCTGAACTTGCGGATATAGGGTGCCAAAAAATCGACATGATCCCGCCGTTTTGGGTTTTCCGCATCAAAAACACAGATGAGCATATCTGACTTGGTAATGGCCCGCTCGACAATGGGGATATGTTTTTTAAAGGCCGTGCTATCCGTATCCGGGGTGTCGATCAAGAGCACATGCTCGAAGCGATCGGCAGCCGGCTCTGAGCGGATTTCAACGATTTCACTGTCAAGCGCTTCTGCCAGCTGGCCGGTATCATTTTGATCGCCTCGATCTCCGCTAAAAATAATTAAATGATCAGTGGTCGGCCGCCGATGGCCGATCTTCGAAAGATCATCAACACCGGCCAGCGCATTTAAGAGGGTGGATTTGCCCGAGCCGCTGGGGCCCACAAGCGTGACCACCAGCTTGCGTTCGAAGCGCTCGGCAATGTCTTCAATCATGCGAACGGCCTCGCCGCACTGTGTTTCAAGCTCGCGACCCGGAAGCCATAAAGGGGCATCGCTGAGCTCGGAATTCAGCCTACGTAGATCATTTTTAAATCCCTCGATTCTGCCCATGGCTTTTAAGACGGCGGTATTGCGATCCAGATTCATTTTCTAGTTTATTTCCTTTGCACAGATTTGCATGCTGTTTTTAATTTCGTCGATCGTAATGGTTGCCTGATCAATGGTATCGTTAACCGTGCGGATCGTGCCGGCGGTGATGCTCTGCTCAAAAAGTTGCTGCACTTTTTTTAGTTTGTGATTAAACCAGGCCTCGGCAATCGGCCCCAACATGGTTTCGAGCTGCTGTTGATCGGCCTTTTTTAACCGGGTCGTCACCGGTATGGCAACCAGGGCATACAGATCTTTGGCCCCGAAAAGCCCGGTCAGTTTGACTTTAATCCCGGCAGCGCCGACCGGATCGCCTGTGGAAAGCACGTAGGTAACGGCCGCAGTTGCCGGCAGGACGTTTAAAGAAGCCCAAAAGGTCTGGCTAATTTTAGCCCACACCCCCATTTTACGGCGAAAATGTTCGGCAAGATCTTTGAGATCCGCTACCATATCCTGCGGGATATCCACCAGTTCCTCTTTTTGGGAAAGGATGGATTGCAAAATGGATCTGAAATCCCGATCCCGCAAGCGTTCCTGCTCGGAGAAAACTGCCGGATGGGTATCGACAAAAAAACGAAGAACATGATCTTGATCGGCAGCTTCAGTCCGGGGATTTTGAGGCGCGGCATTGCCCTTTTGGACACGGAGGCGATCAACCAAATCCGACATGCGTTTGACAACCGGATCGTTTAATGAACCGGAAACCGTAATCTGAGGGCCGATGGCCTGAGCATGCAGACTGGTTACCGCGGTTACCAGATCCTCCTCCATTTTTTTCTGAAAACTTCCGGATTCGACCGGTACGGCTTTATTTGAAGTCACTTGATGTTTGGCCCAACCGGCTGCGCCAAACAGCATTTTTAAGGGAAACTCGATCACACTGCCGGTTTTGCGCATAAACTTAATATGCGCCGGATCGGTTTTGGCCCAAATTTTGGCAAAGCGTTTCATGACACGATCCATCGGAAAATGCTTCAGCGCTTCATGCACATACTGGCTCTGGACGGTTTGAAAGGCATCGAGATAGAGGCGCAGCTCATCAAGGGAGCGTGCGGCCTTGCCAAGGAAGAATTCAGCCTTTTTCAGGACGTCGGTTAAAATTGACCCGTGCAGTTCGAGTCGCAATTCAGGCGCATCGATGGATGCCAGAGCGGAAATAAAGTCGGGACCTTTGGCGGGCACGGGCCGCAGCTTGACGTCCTGTTCAGCAGCCGCCACCCGGTTGTCTTCATCGGCGCGATAGATTCCCAGAAGATTTTTTTCGGCATCATCTCCATAAATACCCCCGGCAACGGTCATGGCATGCTCGCGCACCTCCTGATCACTAAAGCTGGGGTAAACGCGATAGATCAGAAAACACTTGCGTCTGCCGATACCGGTGAGCATCTGGGACATAAAGTCGGTGTTGTCCCGGTTGTTGTAGTTCGAGTTGGTAAAAATATAAATGAAAATATCCGAAGCCTCCAGGGCCATGCGGGTCACATCCCGGTTGACGTATTCGCCTCTGGCGCCGGTATCAAAGTCGGGGGTGTCCAGCAAGACAAGGTCTTCCGGTCCCGAACGGTTGATGACATATAACGGATTCCCCGGAGTGGTCAGATCACCACTATCCTTTAACGGTTGTAAATCCGCTTTAAACGGCTCGACCAGATCGGCAACCACCCGGTTTTGTTCCACCAGCGTTTCGGGAACCGCGAATAAAACCCGACGATTCATGCCGGCCCGGCCGCCGATGGGCGCATGTCGCTCTCCCGACAATCCATTAAACAGAGTGGATTTTCCCGAAGAACCGCCGCCGCAGATGGCCGCAACAATGGGAAAATCCGATGAAAATCGGGGAATCAATTTGGCTTCAACGATGTTGATCCAGGAGGCGATATCGTCGCCGCCACCGAATTTGAGCAATTTCGCCAGCCGGGGGATATTGTCCTTCAGATGATTTAGGGCATCGTAAAACGTGGGTTCCATTTAGCCTTCCACAACTTCAGTTCATCTCCGGTATGCAATCACTAACCAAAAAAGTTTCTTTTAATTTATTACATTTGTCTTAGGTATGGAAGAATGGAATGTTGGAATGATGGAAGATTGGTTTCCTGAAAGGATTTTGTTCTGTTTAAAGCTTAAGTTATCAAAATTAATTTTGCTATAGAACCATCACATCAACAATCCATAATCCTTGTACCATTATTCCATTATTCCATTATTCCAATTGGGGCGAAGCCCTTAGTACCTTTTAACATATTGACATCATTAAAACAAAAAATAAAATCAATTCATCAAAGCGCAACAAACAATTTTGACAGAATTGCTGCTTTACGGTAAGTTACTAGAAATGGTTTCAAACCTCAGATCAGGTTCAAGGGCTCCCGCAAATTGCGGGATTTCACATCTTGATTTAATACATTAAGGTGTTCAAAAGGCGCAGGCCGATCGAGAAAGCGCAGCATACATGGGTATGTGAGCATTTATCGGAGGCCTGTGCTGCACCCTAACCTAACTAATCAGATACAAATCCCGCTTGCGGGACAACGCAGCTATTGGGCCTCAGATGGGATTTTGAAACCACTTCTAAACAGTAATTGCGCGCAACGTCCGTCGCAGGTCGTCAGTCGTCGGTTGCAATAATTTATTGTTTACTTCTCTTCCTACAACTGACAACAGACAACCAACAACTGACAAAGTGTTGGTTCAGCTCTAATTGATACTTGTTTAGCCAATCTTTAAAAGATGAAAATTCCCTTGAAGGAACTGCAGGTTCTGGCGATAGATTGTCAGGCCACCGGTGCCAACCCCGAAAAAGGACACCTCCTTGAAATCGGTTGGATAAAGACCTGCGCCGCCGCAACCGTTCGTCCAAAAGCCCTGGCTGTTACCTCTTATCTTGCCGGTATGCCACAGGATGTCGAAATTCCTCGGCCGGTGCAACGCATAACCGGTATATCAATAGAAGCTTTGCAAAGAGCGCTGTCTCCAGGCGACATCTGGCAGAAACTTATCAAAACCGCAAATGAGATAGCCGCGGCCGATTACATGGATGCATGTCCGGCAATTATTCATTATGCCCGTTTCGAGGAACCTTTTATGCGAGACCTGCATGCAAAAAACAAGCATCAGGATGGTTTTCCGCTTCGAATTATCTGTACCCACGAAATTGCGAAACACTTGCTGCCCGGCCTGCCGCGCCGAGGATTGCGTGCGGTGGCCGGTTACTTCGGACATACCGTACCCCCATTGCGGCGAAGCGCAGATCATGCTGTTGCCACAGCCGTGATCTGGCAGAATTTGATTCTGCAACTCAAAGCGGATCCGGGCATCCAGAATCTTGATCAACTCACAGACTGGTTGAGTCGCCCCTCACCAAAAAGCCGAACCGGCCGTATCTATCCGATGAAGCCGGAAATTCGTCTCAGCCTGCCTGAAAAACCCGGCATTTATCGAATGCTGCGCTCCAACAGGGATTTGCTTTACATCGGCAAGGCCACTTCGTTAAAGCAACGCGTCAACAGCTATTTCCGGCAGAGAGGCACCCAGGCGGAACATACATTGGAAATGCTCAGTCAGGCCGCCGACCTGGATGTGACGCTGACCGGTTCAGCGTTAGAAGCTGCCGTGCTGGAGTCTGACGAAATCAAACAGTATTCTCCGCCTTATAATGTCGCGCTGCAAAAAGGGCAGCGCAAACTTGTGTTTTATTCCAGGGATCTCCGAAAGCGCTCTGACAAACCTGATAACATCCATTGCATCGGTCCGCTTCCCGAAGGAAGCATAACCGAAGCCATGGCTGCGTTTGGGGCCTGGTATGCAACCCGTCAAAACATAAACCGTAAAGAAGTTCTTGAGATCGGATACGCCATTCTGGGTATACCGGAAGCCTATGCCCCGGAACCGGATTGCCTGGCAGAGGGACTGGATCAATTTCGCCATAATCACTTGAGGCGGTTAACCCGCCTGTCTCCGTTACGATTCTTATCCGGGCTCGGCCATAAACTCTGGCATGAACGGCTCGAAGAACTTAAAAAGGCGAAATCCGAAGGCGTGCAAGAAACCGTTGCGGAAGAGACGGTAGATCAGGAGTTGGAAGTCGATGAAGCACCGAGCTGGACATTCGAAGCGGTTGCCCGTGCTATCGAAAAATTTACCATGCGGAGCGCACTTCTGATTCGCCGCTCCCGCTGGCTGTGTTTGCTGAGCGAATCAACGCTGGCTTGGGAGGCCCGAAACTCAGAAGGCCGCAGCAAAATTGTTCTGCGGTTTGAAAACGGCACCGTTGGTCACCGCCAGGAAATATCCATCGGGAAAACCATACCGCTATCACCCGGTTATGCCAAAGGCATTTTAAATCGACAAAAAATATTTGATCTAACGACTTACGAGCGTCTACGCGTGGTCACCACCGAAATGCGGCGCCTGATCGCCGAGGGCCGAAAAATAGAAATTGGTTTGCGCCCGCATGCCATCCTGAAGCACAGACAACTGACCAGAGTGTTGCCATGGGTATAATCCGTATCCTGTTGGTTGCCGATACCCATCTAGGATTTGACCTGCCCTTTCGTCCGCGCATCCAGCGCCGCAGACGGGGACCGGATTTTTTTGCGAATTTTCAACAGGCTCTGATGCCGGCTTTAAAGGGGGAGGTGCACGCCGTCGTCCATGGCGGTGACATTTTGTACCGCAGTAAGGTCCCGCCCCTGCTGGTTGAAATGGCATTTGAGCCGCTCAAGCAGGTGGCTCGCAGCGGCACTCCCGTATATCTTGTGCCCGGTAACCATGAACGCGCTGCCATCCCCCACGCCCATCTTGCCAGGCACCCCAACCTCCATCTTTTTGAACACCCCCGAACCTTCATTCTCCAAACCCCAGGCGGTTCTCTGGCCCTCGCGGGCTTTCCGTTTGTACGGGCCGGAATCCGCAGGAATTTTCCAAAAATCGTGGCGCAAACCGGCTGGCAGCAGGTAACGGTTGACGGTTACATCCTTTGTATTCACCAATCGGTGGACGGCGCTACCGTCGGTCCCCGTGGTTACACCTTCCGCTATGCTCAAGACGTCATCCGCACCGACGACATACCCCCCAGATTTAGTGCAGTTCTGGCCGGACACATCCACCGATTTCAGGTATTAACCAAAAACTCGAAAGGAAAAACACTCAGCGCGCCGGTATTTTATCCCGGTTCGATCGAGCGCACCGCTTTTGCCGAAAAAAATGAAAAGAAAGGTTATTTGATATTGGAATTTGAAACCGAAAATCCCACTGCCGGAGCCTTAAAGCGATGGACATTTCATGAACTGCCTGCACGTCCCATGATCCAGCTGGAACTGCACGCCGTGGGCATGAGGGGCACAGAGATCCAGGCCTGGATTCAATCCCGCCTGTTTGACATTCCGCCAGACAGCATTGTGAAACTCAACGTACACGGCACAATTTCAGAATCAGCCATGACCGTTTTCAGTGCGCCTTCTCTGCGCGCGCTTGCACCTGAAACGATGAACATCAGCGCAACCCTGGTTGCATACACGTATTATAAAAATCGCCGCTAGATCACGCTAAAATTGCTTTTTCCAACATTTAGCATTTCGCCGCATCCGCGGATGTGGTATAGCCTGCCCACTGTCAGTCAAGGTTCAGGGTCCCAGTGTCAGAAGTCAGAGGTCAGAAAACAGAGGACAGAGAAAAGCGACTATGACTCGAGATTAACAAACTGTCTTCTGGCATCTGTCGTCTGACTTCTGTTAATTAACCTTTGAATCCTTGAACCCGAAACCTGGAAGGTTGAAGCCATGTGTGAAGAAGTGTTACCGAACCTGTTTCGAAACAAAATTCCTTTACCGGATAGCCCTCTAAAATATCTTAATTCTTATATCATCAAGGATCCCCAAAGGAGCCTGATTATTGATACAGGCTTAAACCGCACAGCGTGCCTCGAAGCCATGCACAAGGGCTTGGATACCCTGGGGATTAATCTTTCTAAAAGCGACATTTTTATCACGCATCTGCATGCAGATCATTTCGGCCTGATTTCAAAACTGGCCACGGATTCCACCAACATCTTTTTTAGCCGGCCGGATAAAGAGATCATGGAATCCTGGGAAGGTTTTGGGGCCATGGCTGCATATGCCGGTCAAAATGGTTTTCCCGAAACTGAGCTAAAAGCAGCGATCGATAAACATCCCGGGGCTAAATATGGTACGGATTGGATTCCGGATTTAGAGGTTTTGGATGATGGCGATGTGATTGATGTGGGTGTCTATCATTTCAAATGTGTGGCAACACCCGGCCATACAATGGGCCACACCTGCCTGTATGAGCCCAACAAGAAGATTCTGGTGGCCGGAGATCATATCTTGATCGACATAACACCCAACATCCAATGCTGGTCGGATACAGGAAATCATTTAAAGCATTATCTGGCCAGCCTGGACAAAGTCGACAAATTGAAGGTTGATCTTGTTTTGCCCGGGCACCGGCGCCTGATTGACAACCATAGCGCCAGAATCGAAGAGCTGAAAAAACATCATGCCCGCAGATTAGATGAGGTCCTCACAATCCTTAACAACGGCCCAATGACGGCTTATGAGATCGCCTCACACATGTCCTGGGATATCGATTGTGAGCGCTGGGACCAGTTTCCGGTGGCCCAAAAATGGTTTGCCACCGGCGAAGCAATTTCGCATCTGCGCTACTTGGAAGAAGAAGCAAAGGTCGTCCGCAAGCGGGTCGTTAACACAATCAAATTTACTTTAGGTAGTGGATTGTGTATCGAAGGGAATCGTCAGCCGGTATAAACCATCCTGCAGGCGGGCGTCAATTGCCAAATGGCCTTTTTCAAAAACACTCATCATCTCCTTGTTGGCCTGCAGCACTTCAGCGGTAAAACCCTTCAAACCGCGCTCTTTTGCCAGCCGGACCAGCATTTCATAAAGGTATGTGGCAATACCCCGTCCCTGATATTTTTCATCCACGATGAAAGCAACTTCCCCGTAGGAGCTTTGGTCATCCTTAACAAATCTAGCTTCGGCAATGATGGTCTCCTGATCGGGTTCCCCTGCAAGGGCCACCACCGACATCACCTGACGATAATCTACATTGACGTATCCCTGTATTTTGTCGTGGGGCATGGTGGAGATTGGAAACAGGAATCGTCGGAAAATCGTGGCATTTGAAAAACGGTAAAAAAGACGCCGCATGGCCTCTTCATCGGAGGGTTTGATAGCCCTGAAGCGAACCTTCAAGCCGCCTTTGAAGATGTGCTCGGTTGCGATTTCCATCGGGTACAAATGGGCGCTCTCGGACAAAAAAATCTGGTCACTGAACAAAATCCGCTTTTCTTTTGCCTGTTCCACAAGCTTTTTGCGGTCATCGGGATGAGCGATATCGATCAAGGCTTGCGCGCGCTCACGGATGGTGCGCCATTTCAGGTTGGCGATACCGTATTCGGTGACCACCGCATCAATTGATTCGCGCATATGGAACTGATTGCGAAGGTTCCGCAGCATCACCACGATATTGGGATCCCCTTTTGAATTCCGGCTGGGCAGTCCGATGACCGAGCGTCCGCCGCGGGAAATCTCGGCACCGGTAAACAAATCTGCCGATTGACCCGGTCCCGAAATGATGTCTCCCTTCCCGGCTGAAAAAACCATGCGGCCCAATAGATCCACTTTGCGGGCTTGATCGACCACCACAAAATTAGGATTGCGGCCAATTTGGGTTGGATCAAATACCTGTTCAAGACTTTGAAATTCCACCAGTGGATTGTGATCCAACCAGGCCATCAGTTCCGGCGTTCCTAAAGCATAGGAAGTCACCGACTTGCCCCTGAAAACCGCCTTGCGATAGTTGCTCACAGCACCACTTTTAACCAGATCCATTAAAGCATCCGTAAAATAAGATGAATGAATACCCAGGTGACGTTTGTGGACAAGGTGTCGACCCAAAGCCTCGAACAGGGAGCCGGTGAAAAAGCTGATGCAATCCCCGTCTTCGATCACCTGAGCGATGTTGGCGGCCACCTTGTCGATGATGCGATTAACCGGCCAACGCTTAAAATAGGTCGGCGGTTCGGTTGATTCTACCAGCACGTCAAAATCCGAAACCGGGACAATGGTGTCACCAAATGTAAAGGGAATCTGCGCATTGATTTCGCCCACCACCACTGAGGCTTGCTCCATGGCTTCACGGGCAACATCAACGGCCATCCCGAGACTGCAATACCCGGCTTCATCGGGAGGGGTGATTTGAATAAAGGCCACATCAATGGGTAGCCTTTTGGATTTGATAATCCTTGGGATCTGTGAAAACCGACCGGGAATCAAATCGACACTTCCGGCGATGACAGCCTCGGTGGAAACCCAGGTGGAAAAAAACGTTTTCAGGCGGTACTTTTGCCAATCCAGTTTTTTCAGTGAAAAAACATCGCTGTGGCCGGTCAGCTGAATCAATTCCAGATCGTTGGTATTGGAAAGACCGGAATCAATGAGCGTTTTCATCAAAGTTCGCGGTTCAGCCACACCACTGCCTAAAAAAATGGTCATCCCCGGCTTGACATGCGCCAGGACCTCCTCGGGAGAAACAACCCGATCCTCCCATTTCGTATTATCAAGTCTACGCATCGTTTGTTTTCTCTTCTCGGGTTTGGTTCGGTGCACAACTGCACCTATTATGCCGCTTTCGGCGGCTAAAGAAAAGCGCATTTAACAACTTTTAGCAATAAATCCACTTTTTATTTAAAAAATCGTTGCTTTTTGAGCTGTGATGGGGTCATAAAATTTACAAAGATATCCGTGGAGAGCCTTATGCGAAGAAGAATTGACCGTTATCGATATTTAAGTATCTCAATTGTTGTGGCATGCATTTTTGCTTTTTTATTATTTGCGCTTTGTATTCACGCTCAATCAAAATACCGCGAAACCATTGCCGTACTGCGGGCACTTTATCAGGATGAAGTTCAGGCCTTTAAGAACTATCAGGCCTATACAAAAAAGGCCGCATCAGAAAACTATCCCAACATCGCCAAATTATTTATTTCCATAGCGACATCAGAATCAATTCATGCCCGGAATTTCAAAAGGATTTTATCAGACATTGGTGTAGAGGCACAAGAAATACCGGGATTTGAGCCTGAAGTTTCAAGTACCCGCAAAAATCTTAAACTGGCAACTGCGGTGGAATTGGAAGAGATTGATAATAAATATCCTCAGTTCATCAAACAGATAACACCTGAGAATCATGCCGAAGCCATTCAATGTATTAACTATGCCTGGAAAGCCGAAAAGCAACATCGGGAGCTTCTAAAAAAAATAAAATCCGGTACGGGTATATTTTTTGGTGTGTTAACGCAAAAGATCGAAGGCAGCCCTTCTCCCTATTTTGTATGTCAAAACTGCGGTTCAACACTTTCAGAAATGCCGGAGGCGACATGCCCCATCTGCGGAGGACCGTCCGCAAAATACACAGAAATCCGATGAACACCAAAGCCGCTCTTACGGCGTCACCGGCCCCCGCGGAGCGTGCGGCTTTGATTTTTCCGCTATAGGCGGAAAAAAACAAAGGCACGCCAGAGCCTTCGTCGGTGCAAGCAGCACGGTGAAGCCGGGTGCAAATCACCCGGTTTGAAAACACCCAATCAAATATTGTAACCATCGGCGCAATAAGATCCGACCATCATGTTATTCAATTTAATCGGCCTAAGATCGCGCGCTGAATGCGTATTAGAGATTCGCAATTCAATTAAATTACGTATAGAGGCACGAAACCTCTAGTGAAACGCTTGCAAAATAATGCAGGCTGGCATATGCATTACACATGAGGTCTGCACTCTGCATCATATTCCTGATTGGCAAATCACAGGTCCCGATAAATTTGCCGCTATTGATCAAGCGGACTTTTCAAACCCATCAGATGCTTGGCTGCTATATGCGGTATCCTACAAATTCATTATTGTTGGGGCAGGCTATTTTTGCTGGGCGTTATCGCATTTTAGAAAGTGTCCAATTAAAAACGCGGGCCTTCAGCTTATAAATCTAATCGAGACATTCAATTCCAACTATCGGTTCATAATCAATAAAACCCTGCCAAAATTCCTGTCCGAATATTTTAAGCCCATCCGGGCAAACTTCAATTTTATGCCATCGAATAGGATTCAGACCGGCCCGCCTAGTGGCCCATTCATGGGTGTTTCTACTTAAATAAAAAT
>JASFGZ010000005.1:0-30065 GCA_050123495.1 Desulfobacterales bacterium | reverse complement strand
GGTGGTGAAATGAAAGATCAGGGTCCCGGCACCGGCCGTGAACAGAGCGACGTTTGGGTCCAGGCCCGTGAGAACGGGTACCGTAATTAGAGCGCCGAAGGCGACCAGGAGAATCTGGACACTGAACAGACTGTCTTTGTAGGTCAATTTGTACTTTGTGATCCAGTTCTTAACGGCCATTTACCCACCGGTCCCCGCAAACTGTGACGTGAGGTTGAACAACGGGCTAGATTCAGACGATTTTACTTCGTTCCAAATATCTTATCGCCCGCATCTCCGAGTCCAGGTAATATGTATCCGACTTCGTTTAATTTTTCATCAATTGAGGCCACCCATATTTCCACATCGGGGTGGGCTTTTTGAAGCCGATCAATCCCTTCGGGTGCCGCAACCATAAAAATTCCTTTGATATGTTTACAGCCGGACTCTTTCAAAAGGTCGATTGTGGCAATCACGGTACCGCCGGTAGCCAGCATGGGATCAAGAATCAGCGCGATTCTTTCCTCCATCTGGCTGGTCATTTTGACATAATACCTCACCGGCTCAAGAGTTTCCTCATTACGATACAAACCAACAACGCTCACCTTGGCAGTCGGGATGAGATTGAGAACGCCATCCATCATGCCGAGTCCCGCCCGCAGAATTGGGACTACCGTGATTTTCTTACCCTTGATTTTTTCAACTGTAATCGGCCCGGCCCAGCCCTGGATGGTTTCGCTTTCCGTTTCTAAATGCTGGGTGGCCTCATAGGTCAGAAGATTGGCCAATTCACAGGCAAGGTCCCGAAAATCCTTCGTTGTGATATCATGTTCTCGCAAAAACGCTAACTTATGCTTGATCAAGGGGTGATCAACGACGTGTACCGGCACGGCAGCCTCCTTTTGTCAAAGGTTAAACGCGGATGTTACGACAGGCAGGACAAAATCATAAAAGGGCACAACTGTATTATGAGTATTTAATTGCTGCCTCGTATATTCAATTAATACCCTCGTGTCAAGATGCAAGCGTCGTGATTTGGGTGTTAAAATTCGCCTAAAGGCCGTTTAAAGGTATATGCGGCAGGTTCTTTGACAAGCTTTTCAGTTGCAGTGTCAAAATTATCTCCCGATGCCGAGAATGGAAGAGACACGAGCCAAAAAACGGACCCAATGACGGTGGCAGCCAATCCAATCGGCCGGATAACCACCATATCATATATCATGGCGCCGCCGCCGGGCTCTTGGGACTCAAAATACTCATCGGCCAGGACCGAACTCGCAAATGGAATACAGATCAAGGCTGCGATCATTCCCAAAATGATCCCTGATTTTGCAAGGTTTCGCATAACTTCCTCCTAAACGAATAAACCGTCCGGTTCGGATTTCGCGTGAAGAAACACTATGGGTTGAATCTGTTCTAACTTAACGTTATATTATCATCATTTTATAAATTAGTATATTTATTTTGTCAAAAAATTTCAATTGTTAGAACCTAATGACACCCGAAAACACAAATATCGAGGTTGCGGTAGCGTTACCTATCTACAAGACTTTTACTTACAGCGTTCCGGAAACCCTATGGCCGTTCATAACAGCCGGAAAACGTGTCCTCGTGCCTTTCGGCCGGCGCAGGGTTACGGGCTATATTTTAGGGACCAGCCAGGATAGCAACCCGGGTGAGATCAAACATATCCTGGACGTTTTGGATGAACAGCCTCTTTTCCCGCAGTCCATGATTCCCTTTTTTCAATGGATTTCGGACTATTATAAACATCCCATCGGTAATGTTATCAAAAATGGGCTTCCCGGGGGGCTGACGCTTTACGATTATGCTTCGATTGTCCTTACCGATGAGGGTAAACGCACCCTTAAAGAGAATCGGGCCACATCTTTAGAAAGAGATGTGCTAAAGCTTCTGGAGACCGGACCGGTTCGCCTTAAAAACTTGAATCAAAAACTTCATCAAACCGTTCCGGCTGCACTGATCCAATCGCTTCAACGGGACGGCCTTATTTTAAAGAAACGAGAGCTCAGGGAAGCTGTGACAAAATCCCGTATGGAGCGCTTTGTAAACCTTGCGGATGAAACGCTGCCATTTGACCGGCTTTCAAAATCCAGGAAAAAGATCCTGGCAATCCTAGAATCCGACGGCGAAATTGCTGTGGCGAAACTCAAAAAACAGGTGCCAACTGCATCACGCCTTATTCGCGCCCTTGAAAATGACGGCTACGTAAAAATTCGCAACAAAAGAATTTTTCGTGATCCGCTGGGCGAGCCCATTCATCCTGACGGCGCGCCCGCCCTGAGCGTTGAGCAGCAAAGCGTTGTGGCCGAGGTAACCGACCGCTTGGATCAGGGGTTTGCCACATTTCTTTTGCAAGGGGTTACCGGTAGCGGCAAAACCGAAGTCTATATGAAAGTTGCTGCTGAGACCCTCCATAAAGGAAAATGCGTATTGGTGTTAGTTCCGGAGATCGCCTTGATTACCCAAATGGAAAGACGATTTCGGGCCCGGTTCGGAGAGCGCATCGCGGTCCTCCACAGCGGTCTGTCTGCCGGTGAGCGCTATGACCAATGGAGCCGTATTTTACAGCAAGACACGGATATTGTTATTGGTGCCCGATCGGCTATATTTGCGCCATTTACCGATATCGGCCTCATTGTTGTAGATGAAGAGCATGATACGTCTTACAAACAGGAAAATAATCTACGCTATAATGCCCGAGATCTTGCCGTCGTTCGGGCAAAATTCAATGACTGCTTAGCATTGCTGGGGTCAGCGACACCTTCGCTCCAATCGTACTATAATGCTTCCGCGAAAAAATTTATTGAGGTCAGGCTTGAGCAGCGCATTAAAAGCCGTCCTTTGCCTGAGATTAAAATGGTCGATCTCCGTGAAAGCACGGGATACAGGGGGGTGCGGCGTTTTATTACCCCGGAACTGCATCAGGCCATAAAAGACACGCTTGGTCGCCAAGAGCAGGTGCTTCTTTTTCTGAACCGGCGGGGTTTTGCGAATTTCGCTCTCTGCGCGTCATGCGGAAATCCATTGCGCTGCAAACATTGTGATATTTCCCTTACCTTTCATCAGAAAGCCAATGCATTCAAATGTCACTATTGCGGTTTTTCCCGTGCCGCTATCTCAAGCTGTGAAATATGCGGATCATCCAACTTAAAAAAAATAGGGCTGGGTACCGAAAAAATTGAGGCTGCGATAAATGAACTTTTTCCGGATGCCAGAGTCGCACGCATGGATCGGGACACAACCACCCGCAAGGGTTCAATCGTAAAATTACTTAAAGGTCTCAGAGACCAAACGATTGATATCCTTATCGGCACGCAGATGATCGCGAAAGGGCACGATTTTCCTACGATCACTCTGGTGGGGATCATCTGTGCCGATCTGTCATTGAGTTTCCCCGATTTTCGAGCCGGTGAAAGGACCTTCCAGCTTTTAGCGCAAGTTTCCGGCAGGGCGGGCAGAGGGACTTCACCCGGGCGGGTTATTTTGCAAACATATAATCCGGATCATTTCAGTATCATGGCTGCTAAAGATCAGGATTTTCATTCCTTTTACACTCAGGAATTGAGTTTTCGTAACGCCTTGAACTATCCACCGTTTTCGAGAATGATCCAGCTTAAGATATCGGGGAAAGACAAATTTGAAACCAGAGACCAGGCAGCACATCTAGGAGACTTATGCAGGACTTTGAAAACAGCCAACCCGTCGCTTTACAGCAGCATTGAGATTATGGGACCCATTGAAGCGTCTCTCGCTAAAATTGCCAAGCGGTATCGATGGCAAATCCTTCTAAAAGGCATGCATGTCAAGGCGTTACACAAATTTATCGGTCAGCTTCTATCCCATCACCCGACAATGTTTAATAATTACCGGGTCAGGGTTGTGATAGACGTAGACCCCATTACCATAATGTAAAACCGTTTCAGAGGCACTCATCTTTTACCCGCTAGCTGCGTTACTCGGCGTCGAAACTTACTCACGTACTACAAGTACGCTCCGTCATTTCGACACCTCGCGCCTTGCTATCGGGCAAAATCTAAGCACCTCTAAAACGGTTTTTACATAACTAAAGAGATCTTGAATTCAGCCTTTTGAACTCCTTAATATACCTAAAAATAGATGTGAAATCCCGCTTACGCGGGGGTTGAACTCCTTAATATACCTAAAAATAGATGTGAAATCCCGCCTATGCGGGGCCCTCGAACAAGATCTAAGCGTTTGAGGGGCAGTTTTATTAAATTTAATATTTGAATTACAAAGAATTATGATAAACTGTAGTCTTTTAACTTGCATCCTGTGCCCTATAATAAATATAAGACAAAGCAATTCAGCAATTCTAGACAACTTGACATCAAACGTCTGGCAACATAAAATTTATAAAAGTGGATTAAGATATAGACTATCGAAGGAGTATTGTTCATGGCCAAAAATATAAAAGTTGCACTGATATCTATTTTGTGTCTGGTCGGCATCGCAGCAGTTTCTTTGGGTGCTAAAAATGATGATGCGCGTGTTGTTCTTTCAACGATTTATTTTAAAAACGGTTCTGCGGATCTTAACCCGGCGCATGAAAGTGACCTGAAAAAAGTTCAGGCAGCGCTTAAAGCGGACCCAACTATCGGTTTGCAAATTGAGGTCTATAACGATAACCGGGGTTCTGATGAAAGCAGCCGTGAGATTTCGCAAAAGCGCGGCCGGGCGGTGCAGAAGTGGTTTTTACAAAATAATGTCGATCCAGGTCGCTTGACGATCAAGGGCCCTGGTGAATCTCGGTCAGCGGCCCAAAATGATACATCCAAAGACCCCTCCCAGAACCGGCGCGTTGAGATTGTCAGGATTTTATTAAAATTGCCTTCGGCTTATTTGCCGGCCGCGCGCTACGAATTTCCACCGGTGGTCGAAGGGCAAAAAGTATCTCACAATTTTGTTATCCAGAATAAAGGGACTGTGCCCCTTGAGGTTCAAAGAGTCAGAACTGACTGAGGGTGCACGGCTGTCTCTTTTACGAGGCAGATCCCTCCCGGCGGCGAGGGCCAAATAACGCTAAAGGTTAACACCAGAGGTTACGGCGGAAGAAAACTTATCAAGGGTGCAACCGTTTACACCAATGATAAAAAGAACGCGAAGCTGAAACTTTCAATTTTCGGAAATGTCGAAAAATTTGTTACCATTCAACCCCGACAGATCCGATTGCGCGGTTATGCCGGTGAAAATCTCAAGCGGAAAGTGACGATCATTCCTTTAGAAAAATATCCCTTCAAAATCCTAAAGGTTCGTGCCAAAAATGGCAAAGAAATCCGTTTTCAACTGCAAGAAGAAAAAAAGGAAAAAGGACTTCAATATGCATTGACGGTTGAAAACCAGCGGCTTCAAGAGGGCCGCTATTCCGATATCATTACCCTGGAAACGGACAGTAAAATTAGACCCACGCTCAGCGTTCGGGTTTATGGTGACATCAAATCCCGTGAAGAAAAGAAAAAAAGCCAGTAGATTTTTATGAAGGATATTAAAGTTGTCGCTTTCGATTGTGACGGCGTGCTTTTTGATACCGAAGAGGCCAATTGGGCCTATTACAATCATCTCTTAAAGCATTTTGGAAGACCGACGATGACGCCGGAGCAATTTGCCTATGCCCACCAGCATACATTGAATGAATCCATCGTGTATTTATTTGAAGACGAAGATGCGATTGCTGCCGTATACGATTATCGCCAAACATTGGACTACAGCGCCTATCTTAAACGATTGAAAGTCGAGCCCGATTTGGTTGCGCTGCTCACGAAGATAAGACCAAAATTAAAGACCGCGATTGCCACCAACCGGTCCGATACCATGAACAGGTTACTGGCTGAATTTGATTTAACTGAATATTTTGATCTGGTGGTCACTTCTGTTGATATCAGGCGACCGAAGCCCTATCCGGACGCGCTCTTTAAAATTTTGAACCATTTTGACATCGAGCCGTATCAGGCCCTATACGTTGGTGATTCGCAGGTAGACGCCGAAGCGGCGCGTGCGGCTAAAATTGCATTTGTAGCCTTCCGCAATGAAAAACTGCCGACGGAATATCACATCGGAAGCTTAAAAGAGCTCGAAGAAATCCTGGAGGTATAAGCATGTCGGATGAGTCCACAGAATCAAACGAAAATGAAATGGCACCGGATCAAGAGGACTGGGAAAATCGCGTTTTATGCAGTGATGAAAGCTGCATTGGCGTAATTGGCCCGGATGGACGTTGCAAAGAATGTGGCAAATTATATGAAGAATCTCAGACCGAAGAAAGCAATGAAACTCAAACCGACGCCGAGTTAGCCGATGATTTCGATGCGACGGAGCCGACGCATACAGATAGCGCGGATATCGACTGGAAAACGCGTACCTTATGCAGCGATGAAAGCTGCATCGGCGTCATCGGTCCGGATGGGCGTTGCAAGGAGTGTGGGAAACGCTATAAAGGCTGAAAATCCGCTCTTTCCTCGTGCACATCAGGACCTTCGATCCAGTATCGGATCATAGCGCGAAAGCTTCACTTCGTGCCCCAAATTACATTTTTCAGTGAAAATTACATCTCAAAAATAAAAAACCCCTTGCTTTAATATCTTTGCCAAGCGCTGGATGTAAAATTGACGAAAGCGTGTTATCCTGCTAATATTCTTTTAGATATCTTATACACTCTATAGATGTATCAATCGCCAATTCAAAATCTGGAACTGCGAAAAAATTCTTTATGCTTCATTAAGGGTAGAAGTGTCGAGATGTCCAGTTTGTCTGGGTTGCGCTGGCTTTGATCAAGACCGATGATGGAGTCATAGATTGCATTTGTTCGATTTCATTCCTGCACCTGCGTGGCGAGATTTAGTTGATATTCTTTTTCTAACCCTTGTGGTTTATCAGCTTTACGTGTGGTTCCGTGAGAGCCGCGCACTGCGAGTCATCATAGGCCTGGTAGCATTAGGCGGCATTTACTCGGTTGCCAAATTCTGGGGCCTTTTCCTAACGACCTGGGTTTTTCAAATTTTATGGCAAGTCCTGCTCATTCTGTTGCTGATACTGTTTCAGACCGAAATTCGGCAGGTTTTAGAAAAAGTTAGCCCGATGCGATATCTGCGATCTCGCAGGCGGGTTTTTCAAAAAACATTTACAAAAGAATTGTCCCAACTTCTGTTTGAGCTAGCCGCTGCCAGAACCGGCGCTTTGATCGTACTCACCAGAAACGACAATCCTTCCGAATTTATCCATGCCGGTCAAGCGATTATGGCGCTTCCTGATCCAGCCCTGATAAAAAGCATTTTTAACCGCTATGCTCCCGCCCACGATGGTGCCATTATTATAACTCAAGATCGTATTACTCAAATGGGATGTATTTTGCCTCTTTCTGAAGATGAAAATTTGCCCGAAAAATATGGAACGCGCCATCGGGCAGCCTTGGGTTTGTCGGAAATGACGGATGCTGTGTGTCTGGTGGTATCTGAAGAACGCTCGGAGGTGGCCACCGTTGTGGAGGGAAAAATTGTAAATTGGCACGATCCGGATGCGCTGGCAAACAATCTCAGTGAGGTCGTCGGCGGACCCGAAATCCACGTGCCCACGTTAAAGGATTTTTTCAAGGGGGCTTTTGTTGAAAATTGGCGAACCAAGTTAAGCGCTCTGGCGCTTGTTACGATCGCATGGTTCGTTCTGGCCAGCCAGCAGGAAGCCGAGATGACTTTAACGGTGCCGGTTCAACACAGTCGCGTTCCATCTCATCTATTGCTGGGCCAAGGCTCAACTCCCACGGTGGATTTAACCCTTTCAGGTCGACGGAACGCAATCCGGACCTTACGGGATCAAGACGTTCAAGTTAGAGTCGATGTAAATGACATCACTTCCGGTCGTCATCTGATTAAACTTTCAGCAAAAAATATCTATTTACCTTTCGGTGTCAAAATCGATCGGGTCGCCCCCCAAACGATAATGGTCAATCTGTGGCCGCGGTCAAAAGATAAAAACCCGGATCAACAAATCCCGCCCAAGCCGCACGGATTCTAGGTTTCCGGAATCTCCGATCTTAGAAGGATTCATCCCATATTCTTACCCCAAGTTAGGGGCTTCGCCTCAATTGGAATGTTGGAATAATGAAACGTTGGGTTAGGGGATAATGGAATATTGGTTCACAGCAAAATTCGCGCGGACCAATTAATAAAATAGGGATAATATCCGCTGATAACCAATATTCCAGTGTTCCATTATTCCAGAGGTGGGGCAAAAACTCGGACTTCAAGAAATTTGTTATATTTTAAACGGGCGGCGTAAATTCCGAGACACTATTTGAGGGGCAGGGCTATCGTAAAAACAGCTCCGCCGTCTTTATCATTCTCGGCGATTATATAGCCTTTATGGTCTTCGATGATGCCGTGGCATATCGACAATCCGACACCCATGCCCATCGTTTTTTTTCGAGTGAAAAACGGATCAAAAATGTGTTCCAGATCTTTTTGACCGATACCCGGTCCCGAATCTTTCACTTTAATAATAAGCTCATTATTGCGATTGTAAGTGTCGATACAGATTTCACCGCTATGCGTCGGCGTCTTTTTTAACTTTTCTTGAAATTCAGGCGATCCAATAATAGATTCGACAGCATTGTTGATCAGATTCATAAAGACCTGCCCCATTTGCTGCGGTGACGCCGTCAAACGGGATTGTTTGGCATTAAGATTCATCTTAATTTTCACCCGGCTTTTTGTCAGATAACTGCGAACAAGGGCAGATGTATTTTCGATAATCTGGTTGATATCCATGACCTGTTTTTTCTCTTTGCCCGGTCGATTGAGATCGATCAGATTTCTTACCGTGTCCCGAATTCTTTCAAACGCACTTTTGACCAAGTCCAGCTTTTCCAGTAATTTCCCTTCTTTCTTATGTTCCGTTTGTATAACATTGAGCAGGGCCGTAATACCTTGGAGGGGAGAATTGATTTCATGGGCGATGGAGGCCGCCAGCTGACCAGTGGCTGCCAGCCTTTCGGAGCGAATCAGCTGATTATGCAGCATCTTCGTTTTGGTGATATCTCTGGCAACACATAAAAAACAGGGTACGCCCAAATAGGAAATATATCGGCAATTTATTTCATTAGGAATTAGGGCGTCTTCTTTGGATTTAAGGTTCATTTCAAATCTGGCTTCTTTTTCTGTGCTGACTTGTTCCATGATCTTTTCAATCAAAGAGACTTGATCCGTGTCAACAAGGTCCGTAATGTTTAAATTCAGGAGTTCTTGTTTGGAATAACCCGTACTTTCGAGAACGCGATCATTGGATTCGATAAACTGCCCCTTGCGGCTTAAAATAAAAACTCCCTCAGCCACGTTATCAAGAAGTTCTTTATACCGCATCAGCTCTTCGGCTTGCTTGAACTCGGTTGTATTCGTGGCGATGATCGTTGCGGCGACGACTTTACCACCGATCCGCAATGGTCCGACGCGATAGGTATACCAGGTCGGATCATGGCTTTCACCTATGCGGACCTCGAAGCTATCGGTTTCACCGGTCTGAAACACACTTTCAACGCTGTCTATCGCTATTTCCTGGTATTTCGGTGGCAGAAAGTCGTAGAAACATCTTCCCATCGTCTTTTCAGGTGCAAGCACACCGATGGGTTGGTTGATAAAACGGATGGTTCCTTCCCTGTCTACGGTGGTAATAATATCCGGGGCGGTTTCCACCAGCGAGCGCCACAACTCCTCAGATTCATCCAGCTTTTGTTTGGCCAGTTTCAGCTTATTGATAATCGATTGCGCGTGAGATCCAAAGATAATGAAAAGACACAGCACAATCACCCTTATATAAACATCGTAAAGGCCCGGACCGAAGAGTTCTGCGATTAAGTTAAACCGGTTGGAAAAAAATAAGTTTAAAATCGAGTCCAGAACCCAGTAAATGGTCGCAATCAGGATTACGGCCAATACCATGTTATCCGATAAGCTTTCACTATCAAAAGTAAGGTCGGTTTTCATTTTTTATCTCACTTTTAAATAATTCTTAATGAATCCTTAGTTTTTGAAAAAAGGAATTACAGATCTTTGTAGGAATTTAAATGAGCTAAGAATCTATTTAGCCTAAATTTAGATAGATGGCAAATCCTTTAGAATGACAAGTCTCCCAAATAAATCATTTCGAAAATTGCGATGGTTTTACTTGACGGGGCTTGAATATTTAGATTATGAATAAGGTTGCTTTTTGTGGGAATATGGAATAGAAAAACTGTTCACAAAACAAATTGGAGACTTCGTCCCGATTGGAATGTTGGAATAATGGAAAAATGGCATATTGGTACCTGGCAAAATTAGCGTGGACCCTACAATAAAATACAGATAATATCCACTCATAAACCAACACGCCAGTGTTCCGCGATTGCATTATTCCATAGGTGGGGCAAAAACTCAGGCGTTCATAAATCTATTATATTTTTCAGAAAGTTACAGAAATTCCGAGATCTAGCATTTATGGAGGCTTCAATGGCTTTCTTATTGTCGTCAGAAAAAACTTCCGAAAAAACAGATACGCCCAGGCAAAATCGTCGCTCAAATGTAGATCGGCGTAAATTTTCTTATACCGAGCACATTCCTGAAAGACGCTCGAAGGAAGATCGGCGCAAAATTGAGGATGCGGAAGGAACTCCCGAAGAAAAGAAAAACGAGGAATGACCGCGCTTCAGCTATTTTCCATCAGCTCGTATAAAACAGGGAATCAATTTAAACTAGGTTCCCTTTTTTATTATTGGCAGGTACGTTGTTTTGACTTTTTAAATTTTCTGATATGAATTGAGCATGAGAATTTTAACGGTTTCAGATCGGGTTGAACCCTTATTATATGATCGCTTTGATCGCGAACAATTTGAAGGCATCGACCTTATTCTTTCCTGCGGCGATCTTCCACCGGAATACCTGTCGTTTTTACTCGGCAAACTCAATGTGCCGCTTTATTTTGTGCGCGGTAACCATGACTTTCGTTATGATTTAAAAATTCCGCCAGGCTGTTGCGATCTGAATACCAACCTGATCAAATTTAGGGGAATTAACGTTTTTGGGCTGGAAGGCTCGCGCTGGTATAATGGTGGTCCATACCAGTATACTGAAAGGGAGATGTACTGGAAGATACAACGCCTGCGCCCCAAAATCTGGCGGATGGGAGGTGTTGATATCATTATCACCCATGCGCCGCCACGGCACATCCACGACGCAGAAGACAGATGCCACAGAGGATTTAAAAGTTTTCGATGGTTTATTGATAAATATTCGCCACACTTTTTTATACATGGACATATTCACGCCAATTTTACAGATGGCTCACAGCGTGTTACGATTATAAACCAAACCCAGGTGATAAACACGTTCGGGTATTTTCTGTTTGATATCGAAGAAGGTTAAATTGCTGAATAGATTTTGAATGACGCCAAAGGAGATTTGGACAATAGAAATGGTTAAATCCTTTAAAGAAATCCAGGAACAAGAAGCAGCTTTTGATACGCGAGATCGAGGGATTCGTGAGGTGCCCTTGAATCGGATTGTTGGCAGCGTTAGTCGTTACCAGGACTTCGACCAAAAGTTTCGAATTGGACCGCATTTGCCCAAAGACAGGCTGGAAAATATAAAAAATGTCATGCAGAGCGGGAAATCGCTGCCACCTGTCAAGCTGTACCAGATCAAAAAAGAATACTATGTAATGGATGGTAATCATCGTATCGCAGCTGCAAATGAGCTCGGGTATGGGGACATCAGCGCGCATGTGATTGAATTTATTCCCTCGAAGGGCTCTCTGGAGAATCTGATATATAGTGAAAAGGCCAGATTTGATGATCTTACCGAACTGCCGCACACCATCGAACTGACTGGCTTTGATCAATACCAGCATTTAATTGATCAGATCTCGATGCACCGAAAATTTCTCGTGCGTGAAACCAACGAGCCGGTGACAATTCAACAAGCAGCCCAAGATTGGTACAAAACAATTTATCGCCCCCTGGTGGCCATTATAAAAAAAGAACATCTGCTCGAGCACTTTCCGGGAAGAACCCTTGCGGATTTATATACGTTTTTATCCGTTCATCAATGGGATAAAAACGACCAGGGATTAAGATATGGGATTGGAATCAGCAAACTGGTAGCCAAAGACATGGAGGAATTTCGAAGAAAAATGGCCCAATTAAAAGAAAGTCAATACCCGGAAATGTTGCGGGAAGTCACCGCCTTTGTACTCATCAATGTGTCCGCTAAAAAGGATTACCGTCTTGTTGATAAAATGTTCAAGCTTGAGGCGGTTAAAGAGGTGCACTCCGTACACGGCAGTATAGATGTCATCGCTAAAATCGTTTTGAAACGCGATTTGGTCTCGTCGGACGCTGAAACCATCGCTAATTTTGTACACAACAAGATAAGGCAAATATCAGGTGTTGTGAGCACCCAGACCTTAATTCCCGGCTACTCCAAACAAAAGAAGAATCAAGAAGATTAAATCGTCATTTACGATTCAGGTAACATAATGCCTTTTGACGGTGTGACAAGCTGTTTCCGAATAAATTCGTGAATCTGATCTGAAACCGTTATATCCAGGAAGCGGCCTACCCCGGCGCCGCTGCTGACGGCGACTTGGGTAAAATTTCGATCAATTCTTTTGACTTCCACGGTGACCGGCTTGCCGTCCGCACCTCTTGCCAATATGGCGGTTCTTAATTTATCCGACGCTTCATCTAAAATATATAGCTCAAGATGTTCCAGTGCATCCGTACTGGCCTGAACCGCTGCATCATATTCCAATTGATACGTTCGGATCGATTTGCCCTGGATGACCGCACAGCCTGTTGTCATGGCAACACACAGGCAAGCCACCAGAATCACATGTTTTATTTTCAGGATTGTCATAGGCTGTCAAAACCTGCCCGGTGTTTATTGGGTGTTTTTAAACCGGGTGCTTTGCACGCGATGATACGATTGAACGAATCCAGGCTTACACCCGCACCGATTAAGGCACTGCTGTGCCTTTGTATTTTCCCACCTATGGCAGAAAAATCCAAGCCACCTGCTCTGCGGGTGGTCGGTGAGCCCCCGCGCTTATCGCCAGAATTATTTTTCCAAATCAACTCAATTGCCTTTTAAAATAATATCTGATTTTCGCCATGGAGTCAAAAGCGACTCAATATCTATGCTTTTCTACTTGCAGATTTAATCAAATTGATACAAAATCAATTTTTTTAGTTGCAATATTCGTAATAGCCGAATGGCTTTAAAGGATGCATATTAAAGTTAACAACGTATAAACATCTCGCTATGGAAGCGAAAAATGGGAAATGCAAAAATTCTGGTGGTGGATGACGAACGTGACATGCGCATTTTCGTCTCGACGGTGGTGGAAACGCTGGGCTTTGAAGCCATTGCCGCCCAAGATGGAGTGGAAGCTTTAGAAAAGGCCAGGTCGAACCCTCCGGCGCTGGTCATCCTTGATGTCATGATGCCGAAAATTGACAACGGCACCCAAACCTATCGGCAATTCAGGACCGACCCAAGCCTTGCGCATATTCCGATTATCATGCTATCGGCTATCGCAAAAAAAACCTTCTTGCATTTCATTAAAATATTAAACCCACGGCAAAGAACTCAGCTGCCAGAACCCGAGGCGTACATGGAAAAACCGCCGGATGCGGCCGAACTTGGCAAACTCATAATGAATCTTTTACAAAATCAAAAATAAATCCATGTTAAATTTATTAAAAAAACTGCGTACAAGCCTTGCTTCAAATATGAGGGAAAAGCAGGCGGAACTGAATAAGCAACGGGATGAATATCAGCGCTTATTCGAGCTCGTCCCCTGTATCATCACCGTTCAAGACCGCAACTACAAATTGATTAAATATAATCGTGAATTTGAAGAGAAATTTAATCCTCAGCCTGGAGATTACTGTTTTTCCGCCTATAAGGGGCGGACAGAAAAATGTGCAATTTGTCCTGTTGAAAAAACATTTGAAGACGGCATGTCGCATTTCAGCGAGGAAAGAGGATTTGACAAAGATGGCAATCCCACCCATTGGGTTGTCAATACCTCTCCCATTAAAAACGAAAAGGGCGAAATTGTTGCTGCCATGGAGATAAACCTCGATGTGACGCAAACAAAGCTCCTGGAGGAAAAACTCGAAAAATCCGAAAAAAAATATTACGCCATATTTGATAACATACCCAATCCCGTCTTTGTCTTGGACAAGGATACCCTGGAAATACTCGATTGCAACGCAAGCGTTGAAGGGATTTATGGGTATAAAAAGGATGAGATGATTGCAAGATCCTTTTTGGAGCTATTCAGGCAGGAAGAAAAAGATCACTATGCAGGGATGATGAAAAATTCCAGCGTGATCAACCAGGCCCGGCATCTAAATAAAAATGGAGGTCACCTTTTTGTCAACATCCGGATTTCACCCTCTGATTATCCGGGCAGGAAAGTACTTCTGGTAACCACCAGCGATATTACGCGGCGCCTCGAAACCGAACAGCAACTCATACAGGCCAGCAAAATGGCAACTCTGGGCGAGATGGCCACCGGTGTTGCCCATGAGCTCAATCAGCCTCTTTCCGTCATCAAAACCGCGAGTCGCTTTTTTATGAAAAAGATTAATAAAAAAGAGAAGATTGAGGATGGCGTCCTCTTTACCATGTCCGAGGAGATCGATGCGTATGTCGATCGTGCTACTAAGATCATCAATCATATGCGGCAATTTGGCCGCAAGTCGGACATCACCCTGGAAAAGGTGCAGGTTAACGCGGTGCTGGGAAAAGCGCTTGATATATTGGGACAACAGTTAAAAGTCAGGGGAATCGAGGTGGTCTGGGATCTTGAGCCGGAACTTCCATCGATTATGGCGGACGCTGACCGGCTGGAACAGGTTTTTATCAATCTGTTGATCAATGCGCGGGATGCCATCGATAAAAGCCGGCAATCGCAGCCGCCTCAAAAGGGTGAAAAGAAAATTATTTTGAAAACGAGATCCGCCCCCCGTGAAATTACCGTTGAGATCAGCGATAGCGGACCGGGTATCGAAGATTCAATTTTAGAGCGGATATTCGAGCCTTTTTTTACGACCAAAAAAGTGGGGCAGGGTACCGGCCTGGGCCTTTCCATCAGTTACGGGATTATCAAAGATTGTAAAGGCAGCATTCAGGCCGTTTCCGGTAAAGGTAAAGGCGCCCGTTTTATTATGAAATTTCCGATCGCAAATGAAGACTAATGAAAAAGCCAATTCTACTCGTAGATGATGAAGAAGGCATTCGCAAGGTGCTCGGCATTGCGTTAGCGGATTTAGGCTATACGGTGCACACCGCCGAAAATGGCGTCGACGCCCTGCGCATTTTTAAGGATGTGCAGCCGCCGATTGTCCTGACCGATATTAAAATGCCCGAAATGGACGGCATTGAACTTTTGCGTCAGTTGAAAAAGCTCAGCCCGGATACGGAAGTCATTATGATTACCGGGCACGGCGACATCGATCTGGCGATTAAAAGCGTTAAATATGAAGCCACCGATTTTGTCACCAAACCCATTAACGATGAGGTCCTGGAAATCGCTTTAGATCGGGCACAGGAGCGAATCGCCATGCGTCAAAAGCTCCATGACTACACCCAAAACCTTGAACAGCTTGTCGAGGACAAAACCCGGAAACTGGTTGAAGCCGAACGGCTGGCAGCTGTGGGGCAGACGGTCGCAGGGCTGTCTCACGCCATTAAAAATATTACCGGCGGTCTTAAAGGGGGTGCCTTTGTGCTGGAAAAAGGCATCGAACTTGACAATCAAAAGTACCTGCTACAGGGCTGGGAGATGATCAAGGGCAATGTCGATAAGATCACCAACCTGTCTTTGGACCTGCTGAATTATGCCAAAGCGACCGATTTGAATGTACAGGCCTGTGATCCGAACGAACCGGCCCAGGAAGTCGTCGATCTGATGCGCCCCCGGGCGCACGAGCATGGAATCGATCTGGTCGGCGATTTTTCTGAGAACCTCAACGCCTGCCATTTAGATTCGGATCTCATTTGCCGCTGTCTGCTGAATTTGGTGACCAATGCCATTGATGCTTGCATCAGTGGTGATTCTGATACCCCGGACAAAATGGTGACGGTTCGCACCAAAAAAACGCGCGGCTGGGGAGTTGAATACCAGGTGCTGGATAATGGCTGCGGTATGAATGCCGCCATAAAAAAGAATATTTTTAAACGGTTTTTTTCGACCAAAGGATCTGAAGGGACCGGCATCGGGTTGATGATCACCAAGAAAATAATCGATGAACATAATGGTGTGATCGACGTCGAATCTAAAGAAGGTGCCGGTTCGAAATTTTTCATCAAACTCCCCAAAAACCCAAATGCATGAAATCCTAATAAAATACCGCCAGCTCGGCGATATTTTCGACACTTTTTCCATCGGGGTGATGATCGTGGGGCCGGATCGCAAAATCATCTCGATGAACCACTCCGCCGAACTGATCACAGGGTACAATGAATCCGATCTGCGCGGAAAATACTGCAGCCAAATAATGCTTGATCCTTTGTGCGGCGGTGAATGTCAGTATTTAGCGGCAGTTGAAAGTGGCCGCCAGGCCGGCAGCGTGGACTTTGAGGTTAGCGATCAAAGTAATGACAAACACAGTATCACCCGGATCGTATCACCCATCTATGATTCGAACCAGACGCCTCTGGGATGTATCGAAGTTTTTCAGGATCATACCGTCTTCAAGGATCTTCTTGAACGCGTTCGGCATGATGATCGGCGCTTAAAAATCATTCTGGATAACCTTGACATCGGTGTATTGACCGTTGATCGTGGCGGTCACATCACCTTTTTCAATAATCAGGCTGAAACCATCACCGGATTTAACCGGGGGGATGTCCTGGGAAAATCCTGCAACATGATCTTTAGCAGAACCTCCAGTCATGACCTGTTGCTCCTTAATGAAACCATTGCCGATGGCCAAGCGCGTTCGACCACCGAAGGAGAGATCAAGACCCGAGAAGGGCAGGCCATTCCCATGCGCGCCAATTACATGGCGCTTAAAAATGAAGATGGACGCATCGTCGGCGGCCTGGCGACCATTGCCGATTTATCTTTGAAGTATCAATTTAACAGCGAAATAAAGGGCCGCTACACCTTCTATGATATGGTGGGCAAAGATCCGGCGATTCAGAAGATTTTTGAAATTGTGCCCATAGTGGCTTCAAGCGATGCCACCATTCTGATTGAAGGCCCCACCGGCACCGGAAAAGATGTTTTAGCGAAAGTGATTCACAACGCCAGTCAGCGTTCCAATAAGCCGCTGGTCAAAGTGAACTGCGCGGCACTGCCCGATAATCTTCTTGAATCAGAAATGTTCGGCTATGTTAAAGGTGCCTTTACCGGAGCGGAAAAAGATAAACCGGGCAGATTTCAGGAAGCCGACGGCGGGACCATTTTTCTGGATGAAATCGGGGACCTGCCTTTATCGTTGCAGGCCAAGTTGCTGCGCGTGCTGGAAGACAAGGAATTTTATCCCCTGGGCAGCCGCAAAACCACTAAAGTGGATGTGCGTATCATTTCAGCCACCAACCAGAACTTGCAGCAATTGGTTGCAGAAAAACGCTTTCGCGAAGATCTTTACTACCGCTTAAATGTGATGCGGCTGGAATTGCCGCCCTTGAAGGGCAGAAAGGGTGATATACCGCTCTTAATCTCACATATTTTAAAACGGCTGTGCGCCACCCGGGATACGATGGTTGAAAAATTTTCCAACGACGCCATGGAAGTGCTCTTAAATTACGATTATCCCGGAAACGTCAGAGAACTTGAAAACATTATCGAGCATGCCCTGATTGTCTGTCAGGATAAAATCATTGAGCGAAACCATCTACCCCTTTCGCTCCAGGGCGGTATTTCAGCCGCGTTGCCGGAAGAAAAACATCGACCGTTTGACAAAGAAATCGAATTCAGCGAGAAAACCCTCATTGTAGATACATTGCGGAAATACAACTGGAATAAAGGTAAAACCGCGGCTGCTCTCGATATCAACCGGACGACCCTATGGCGCAAAATGAAAAAATACAATATTTCTTATTAATTGCAACGCTCCGGGTGAATTCCCCTCGTATTGCGCCCTTCAAACAGTTTACAGAACACGGTCCTATTTTAGGCTTCTGGCCGCTGGCTTCTGGTCTTTGGTTCCTGGCTGCTTGTCTCTGGATCGGCCAGCAGCAAGAAGCAAGCAGCCAGTAGCCAGCCAAAACCTTTGAAACCAGGAGACTGACACCTGCTTGGGGAAATAATAGTAGGCCCAACAGAATAGGCAATTTTCTTATAAATGATGCAGCTTTATGCATCATTCGTTGCATTTTGCTGCAAATTGTCATTTCATCCTCACACAGGAACCGATTTTTATCTATAAGATATTATTATTATGATATTTTTTAAGTAGAATTTTATACCATCTCATTCTGGCATCTCGCCGGAACCTCTTTATAAAGAATAAAATGTTGCAATTTTGCAACAAATATTTCCTTCCCAAAATTCATTTCATAGATTGAATTCCTTTTAACCATTTTAAATTATTGTTTATTTTTTTATGCATGGCCAGAAAAGCTGTTTTGGCACGTTTGATGCTCTATGTATTGGTGAGGATTTATTGAAGCGGATCATTCCGCGGGAACAGCAAGCCTGGTTTTTTTGCAAACGAGAAGCCTCCATGAATGCCGTTACACTAAAAAAGGATGGCACCATTTACCTTAAAGGCACGACAGTTAAATCTGACGCGCTTGAATTCCTCAGCTTTCAGATTGCGCTTGAAAAAGGGTACACCCTGAGAAGTTTCTTTGAGATGCTGGATAAATATACACTGTTTGCAAAGCTGAATGCCTTTTTCCCCACCTATACAAAGCAGTATCATAGCTGTCCGGAAAAAGGGTGCCATACCGATTTGCTCGATTATCTTGAATTCGGCAAAACGGTCGAGATGATTGGCGCACCGGATAAACGCTTGGAGATATATCACGCCCTTTTTGGTGTCCACGCAAGCGAGGCAACTGAGATTAAGTCCATGCAGCTTGACAGTCTGCTGGATTTGCCGCTCAAGCTCGGTCAGCTTAAACACATCGTTTTCGGGGATCGGGTCGACATCTTCGAGTTTGATACGGTATACACGCTTTTTGAATTGATCGATGGGATTGGTTGGGAACTTAGCTTCCACGCCACCCCGGAACAGTGTGAGCTAAGGAGGTAAACGATGTTTAAGAAAATCCTTTTTGCCACAACGGCTTCACCCACCTGCGATAATGCCGCCAAAGTGGCCTTCGATCTGGAGCTGAAATGGGATGCCAAGCTTTATGTCTTTCATGTACTCGGTATCCCCAGTCGCGGGTATAGCCCATTTATTACGGATGTGAGAACCGGTGAGATCACCGAACCGGATCCGGACTATATCGATTGGGTTAAAGAAGAGATAAAAAATACCTACGATACATTGCTGGCTGATAGTGAAAACGCTGTCATCGGAACGGCTGTCGGCGTTCCGTATCGAGAAATCCTAAGAAAGGCGCGCACGGAAGACATTGATCTTATCATTATGGGATCCCACACGCGTCAGGAGGATGTCGGTGCCACCCGCTATCGAAGTATCGTTGGCAGTACCATGCAGCGGGTCGCCAAATCCGCCCGCTGCCCGGTGGTGATCATCAGCCGGCCCTGCACGACCTGCTGGAAGCTGTTTTCCAACATTGTTTTCGGAACCGATTTCTCCAAGGCCTCTGATTATGCCTATAAATGGGCTTACAAACTAGCCAAAGAAGTGGGCGCTAAGCTGCATCTTTTCCATGCATGTGATCTCAACACCTCTGCTGCCGGCGAGGTTTTAGACCAATCCGAGATTGAAAATCAGATCGCCAAAGCCAAAGAAAAAATAGAAAAGCGCTATATATCCAAGATGAACGGCTATGACAATTATGAAATGGAAGTTCGCGAAGGTATTCCATATGTCGAAATATTGAAGTTTGCCCGCGAAAAGACAGGGGATCTGATTGTCATGGCGCACCATACCAGAGAAGTTGATCCTGAAAAAGCGGTATTAGGAAGCACAGTTGAGCAGGTTGTTCTGCGGTCGGCCTGCCCGGTGGCAAGTGTAAATCATCCTGACAAAGTTGCTGATTTCTAATAGTTGACGTTAGGCAAAGCTGTTTTCAGCGACGGGGTTTTTACATGAAAAAGAAAACGGTTTTGATCGTAGAAGATGAATTGGATATGAGAATTTTCATATCCACCCTGCTTGAAACCAGCGGGTACCAACCGGTCATGACCAAAGATGGAAACGAGGGTATGCGCAAAGCCAGGGATGTGGGGCCGGATCTGATCATTTTGGATGTGATGATGCCGGGAGAAGGCGGAGTTCAGATGTACCGCCAGCTGAAAACCGATAAAAATCTGTGTCATATACCGGTGATCATGCTTTCGGCCGTCGCGCAAAAAACATTTTTGCATTATTTAAATATGCTCAACGCACGCCTGAAGGATCCTCTCTCGGATCCGGAAGCTTATATTGAAAAGCCGCCGGAGGCCGAGGAATTATTGAATATGACCGCCACTCTGATCGGGTAACGGAATTGAATTCAACGGGAAAACAACGCATCGAAGCCGGCAATTTTTCGAAGGCAAGTCCGGCAAAAATGGCAACATCGAAACGGGAGTCAAATCAATGAACACCAATGGGAACTGGAATTGGGAAGTGGGCAGCAGCGAAATTACGGATATCACGCAGTGGCAGAATCAGTTTAACTGGGTCGAGGAGCCCTATGTGAGTCCGGACGGTGAAAAGATAGCGGCCATCGTCAACCTGGGCGAAGGCGAGTTCAATGTCTGTGTTAACGGCAAAGCGTGGGAAACGACTTTTGAAAAAATCTGGCATTTGCGGTTTGCCCCTGATGGGCGCCTGACCGCTCTGGTCTCGGAAATGGGTGAATGGACGGTTGCAGTGGACGGTACGCCCTGGGAAAATAGATACGGGTACGTGTGGAACCCGATGTTCAGCCCGGACGGCAAAAACATTGCGGTCGCGGTTCAGCAGGATATGGCTTACGGCATGGCGTTAAATGGAGTTGTTTGGGAAGAAACATTTGCCAATATGACAAATCCAACCTTAAGTGCGGATGGCACCCAAACGGCTGCCGTGGTTCAAGTCGCAGATTTCGGTGAAGGCGAAATCCATAAATTCCAGCAGGGCGCCTTCACCGTCGCCCTCGACGGCAAAGCCTGGGAAACGCAATTTGTCAATGTCTGGAAAATAGCCATTAGTCCCGATGGCCAAAAGCTGGCGGCCGAGGTTCGGCTGAACCTCTATGATTATACGATTGCCGTAAACGGGAAGCCCTGGGAGCAGACCTTTGGTTGTGTCTGGGAACCCATCTTTCATCCGCAAAATGGAGCCGTCATCGCACCGGTAAGGACCGGCGGCAAGTGGCTTCTGGCACAGGACGGCCAAATCATCTGGGATCGAAAATTCGTGCAGCTCTGGCATCCGATGATCAATGCAAACAGCAACAAACTGGCTGCCATCGTCGCGCCCAAATATGGTAAATGGACCGTCGCGATCGACGGCCAACCCTGGTCCGTTTCATTTAGCGATTTGTTGACGGATGCTGTGTTCAGTCCGGACGGCCACCGTATAGCGGCAGTGGCTAAGCAGAATGAAAAATGGATGGTCGTCGTCGATGGTGAGGTCTGGAAGAACGCTTTTGATAGGGTCTGGCGGCCGGTCTTCAGCACCGATAACGAAGCGGTTGCCGTGAAATTCGAAAGACACGGAAAATACAGTATCGCTGTAAATGATCATATATGGGGTCAAGAATGCGATGCGATCTGGGATCCCGTATTTAGCCCTGAGGGCGATCGAATTCTTCTGAGGACCTTAAAAGACGGCATTTACAGCCGCCATGTTCTATTCGTCAAAGAAATTTTACGTTAAAGAGGGGGTTTCATGCATAGTTTATACAATTTTGTGAGCGGCCCGTTGGTCTGGCTGGCCTTTATCATTTTCATCGGCGGTTGCCTGTACCGGCTGATCACCCTGATCGTACTGGTCCATAAGAAAGAAAAATTTATTTACTCCTATATGAGCTGGAAATACGGTCTGCGCTCTATTATTCGTTGGAGTACGCCATTTGCCACGGAGAATATGCGCAGACATCCGGCCATGACAATTGTCGCCTATGCATTTCACATCTGCCTGATACTGACCCCCATTTTTCTTCTGGCACATGTGACACTCCTGGAGGAATCCTGGGATCTGAGCTGGTGGACCCTGCCCGACGCACTGGCGACAATCATGACCTTGATCGTGATTGCCGCCTGCGTGTTTTTCCTTGTGCGGCGGTTGGTAAATCCGGAAGTTCAGTATGTCACGTCAGCGTCGGATTATATCCTGCTGGCGATTGTCGCGGCGCCGTTTATTACCGGGATTTTAGTGTACTACCAGTGGTTTGCATATCAAACCCTTGTGATTCTGCATATTCTTTCCGGAGAAATCATGCTGGTGGCCATTCCGTTTACGCGTTTGAGTCACATGCTGTTTGCACCGTTGACCAGAGCGTATATGGGCTCGGAATTTGGAGGGATCAGGCATGCCAAGGACTGGTAAAAAAGCTGTCTCAAAAATGCATCTAACGCCCAATGGCTGCGTTGCAAACCAATTCAAAATGCTCACATACTTACGTGTATGCTCCGCTTTTGAATCGGTTTGCGCCTTGCCCTTGAACGTGATCTGCGATTTTTGAAACAGCTTTTGCTTATATGATAATTTAAAACAACGTCTGATAGGAGGGCGATTATGGCTGAGGCTGCAAAACAAGTCGAAAACAAGAAGGATTTGGATCAAGGTCTGGAAGTTGGTACGCAAAACCTGACCGAGGAACGAATTGAAAAGGTGATCAACCGCGTTTTAAAGGGTGAATCCGGCGCACGCCTTAAAGCCTATGTCGATACCTGTATCCACTGCGGTCTGTGCTCCGAAGCCTGTCATTATTACCTGTCCCATGATAATGATCCCCACTATTCACCGGTGGGCAAAGTCAAGCAAACCCTGTGGAAGATGTTAAAAAACAAGGGCAAGGTCAGTGCCGAGTTCATCAAAAGCGCATCGAAAATTGCATCCACCCAGTGCAATCTCTGTAAGCGCTGCGCCATGTACTGTCCGTTCGGGATCGACATTGCCTATATGATCCTCGTTGTGCGCCGAATTTGCCATTTACTGGGCGTAACACCGCTTTATATTCAGGATACGGCTCACAGCCATGCGGTCACGATGAATCAAATGTGGGTCAAAGATGATGAGTGGCCGGATACCCTGCAGTGGCAGGAAGAAGAAGCCCAGGCGGAAATACCCACCCTGCGAATTCCCCTAGAAAAAGAAGGGGCCGACATCATGTATTCGGTTATCGGTCCGGAACCCAAATTTCAGGCCCAGCTGATTTACCAGGCAGCCGTTATAATGGATGTGGCCGGGGTAAACTGGACGATGCCGGCGACCCCCGGATGGGACAACAGCGACATGGCCATGTTTACAGGGGACAATGAAATCATGGGGCGCGTCAAACGGGCCCATTTTGAAACCGCCGTCCGATTAAGGGTGAAAAAAATTGTCATGGGTGAATGCGGTCATGCCTTTCGCTCGGTTTATGACGTGGGAAACCGCTGGCTGGGCTGGCGCATGCCCCCCATTCCGATTGTGCATGCCATCGAATTTTATTATGATTTGATCAATGCAGGTAAAATCTCGATCTCCAAAAAGCTTGAAGAGCCCGTTACCCTGCACGATCCCTGTAACGTGGTTAGAGGAGGGGGATTGGCCGAAAAAGCCCGCTATGTCGTCAATGCCATCTGTGAGAAACTGGTCGAGATGCACCCCAACCGCGAACACAATTACTGCTGCTGTGCCGGAGGCGGGGTGATTAATTGCGGACCGCCTTACAAAACAACACGCATTCAAGGCAACCGTATTAAAGCCGAGCAATTATTCGCGGCCAAGTCCCGAGGCGCCAAAATACTGATTGCCCCATGCCATAACTGCCACAGCGGTCTTGAGGATATCAACCACCACTATGGGCTCGACTTGAAGATTAAATTTATTGGTGATATTTTGTATGACGTTATGGAAAAGGAGACAACATCATGAGAAAACGGCTCGGATTCGTTCTAATCGCATCAGCGCTCACTGTTTTTTTCTTTTTGCCAGCATCATCACAGGAAGATATGGAGGTGGTGGATAGTGAGGGTTTTAACAATAAACAGCGTCCCCCGGCTGTCTTTCGACATGATGAGCACAACGAAATGGCTTTGATCGAAGAATGCATTGAATGCCATCATATTTATGAAAACGGAGAGAGATTGGAAGATGAGTCCTCGGAAGACCAGAGTTGTTGGGAGTGTCATGATGAAAAAGGCTCTGACAACACACCGGGCCTGAGAAAAGCATTCCATACGAACTGTAAAGGCTGCCACCGCCAGAACAAAAAAGGCCCCATCATGTGCGGGCAATGCCATGTCAGGACCTAGAAGTTATTCGTTATTCGTTATTGGTTAATCGTTTAAAAGGATTAAAATCGATCTTAATCAATAATCAGTTATCAAAGCCTAATAACAAATAACAAATAACTATTAACTCCGGATCGAGTGCTTGAATTCGATCCGACCTGAAGGAGAGGAAAACCATGCCCAAAAAGATTTTGATCATTGATGATGATCCGGTAGTCGTAAAATATCTTATGGCTGTATTTAGCGACAACGGTTATGCAACCTGCAGTGCCTCCAGCAGCATGGAAGGCTTGGATATCGTTAAAAAGGAAAAACCGGATCTTATCTGCCTTGATTTGCAAATGCCGGGTGAGTGGGGACCCAGGTTTTACCGCAAGCTCCGAAAGGACCAAGAATTAAAGGGAATTCCCATAATCGTCGTCAGCGGGATTGACGGCGATCATGCCATTAAAGATGCGGTGGCGTTTGTTAAAAAACCATTTGATCCGGAGAAACTGATTGGAATTGTTAAAAATACGATTGGATAGAACCCATCTCAAAACTGCGTCTAAGGGCCCAGGGCGGCGTTGTGCCGCGAATTGAAATACGCACGCACTGCGTGTACGCTCCGTTATCAATTCGCGGGACGCCTTACCTGTTGAACACATTAATTTGTTAAATCAAGATGTGAAATCCCGCTTCTAAGCGGGGAACCCTGATTCACCTTTTTGAGATGGGTTCTAGAAAATTTAACGATTCGATGAACTGTAAATCATTAGATTTCCTCTTTATGGCCGTGGATTATGGATAAGAAATTATTACTCGTCGATGACGAGGAAGGTATTCGTAAAGTCCTCGGCATATCTTTATCTGACAGCGGTTATACCGTATTTACCGCTGAAAATGGTGAGGAAGCCCTTAAAATTTTCCTTAAAGAAACACCGCCGATTGTCCTGACCGATATTAAAATGCCGGGCATGGACGGCATCGAACTCCTGCAAAAGATAAAGCATGCGAACCCCGATAGCGAAGTCATTATGATTACCGGCCATGGGGATATGCATCTGGCGATCCAAAGCCTCAAGTATCAGGCGATTGATTTTGTCACCAAACCGATCAACGATGATGTTTTAGAAATTGCGCTCAACCGGGCCCATGAAAAAATACGCATGCGACAGCAATTGAGGGAATACACCGAGAACCTTGAGGCCCTGGTGCGAGAAAAATCAGCAAAATTGATCGAAATTGAGCGGCAGGTTGCCGTCGGACAAGCGGTCGAGGGATTATCCTCAGCCATGCGCAATATTGCCGGGGACCTTGAAAGTGGCTTAACCTATTTCAACGAAATGCCGTGCTTTGTATCGGTTCACAATTCAAAATTTAAGATTGTTGCAATAAATCCATTATATCGGGAGCGGCTGGGCGATAAAATGGGTCGCAACAGCTGGGAGGTATATGCGACCAAAACCGGTGCCAAGTTCAGATGTCCCGCTGAACAGACATTTAAAACCGGAAAGGGTCAGCGGATTAAAGCGACCGTTAAAACTTCAAGTGGCGATAAGGCCCCGGTCATTGTCCACACCGCACCGATTCGCAATCAGGACGGTGATGTTGAATTGGTTGTGGAGATATCGGCTGATATTACCGAAGTCAAACGGTTGCGGGAAGAATTGCGCCGCACCCAGCAACGCTACCAGCAGCTTTTTGATGAGGTGCCCTGTTATATCTCGGTGCAGGATAAACAGTTTCGGCTGACGGCAACCAACCGGCGCTTCAAGGAAGATTTTGGCGTCGAAAACGGCGCCTTTTGTTATGAGGCATACAAACATCGGGACGAACCATGCCCCAACTGTCCGGTCGCCAAAACATTTGAAGACGGGCAATCCCACCAGGCCGAGATGGTCGTTACCTCCAAAGCCGGTGAGCAGTATAATGTGTTAATCTGGACGGCGCCTTTGCGAAATACCGTTGGAGAGATTACCCATGTCATGGAGATGTCCACCAACATTACCCAGATTCGCCAGCTCCAGGATCATCTGTCATCGTTGGGTTTGAAAATAAGTTCGATATCCCACGGAATCAAAAGCTTGTTGGCGGGCCTGGACGGCGGGGTGTATCTGGTGGATACCGGCTTTGAAGAAGAAAAGCCCGAAAGGATCAAAGAGGGTTGGGAGGGCCTAAAAACCATTCTCAGCCGCATCCGTAAGCTGGTTCATGATATTCTGTTTTTTGCCAAAGAAAGAGAACTCAAATGGGATCGGGTCGATGTGTTAAACTTTGTCGATGATGTGGCCGCGACAGTTGCGCCCAAGATAAAAGCCAAGGGAATCGAGTTTGTCCGCAATTTTGATGCAGCCCTGGGAGAACTTGAAATCGATGCCAGTGTTGTGCGTCTGGCGCTGATCAATATTTTGGAAAATGCGTTGGATGCCTGTATCGAAGATGAAGCCCCGAAATCGCATAAGATCGTCTTCGATGTTCATCCGAACAAAAAGCAAATTGTTTTTGAAATAAAAGACAATGGAATCGGGATGGACCGCGAGACCCGTGAAAATTTGTTTACGTTGTTTTTTTCATCAAAAGGCAACAAAGGAACCGGACTCGGACTTTTTATTGCCGACAGGATCATTGATCAGCACGGCGGTAAGATAAGCGTTAAATCAAAACCCGGTCAGGGATCAAGTTTTAAGATTGCGATTCCGAAGCGAATCCCGGAATCTGCAAAAGCGAATTTCGAAAAACCTGCATCAAACGAGTTCCAGGTGAAATCATGGAAAATCCCTTAAAATTATGCACGCCCGGCTCCTGGCTATCTTTCAGGAGATGCCGGGAGCGGCCTTTATTACATTGCACCTGCAATTGAGCGCTTAAAGCTGAACCCTCTGCGGATTTCTGGTCGGATTAAAGAAAATAATAATTAAACGAACAAAACGTATTCACCAGGAAAGGAGGGGGTAAAAATGGCTAAAATGTCAAAATATATGATAACCCATATCAATCCCGATATTTCTTGGGAAAAAGTGGAAGAAAACTGGGCAAAACTGGCGAATGTGGAAACAGCTTCATGGATACGAACCTGCTATAATAAAGAAAAAGGCATCCGATATTGCGTTTGGCTTGCTCCGAACGAAGACACCTTGAAGTCGATATTTTCTGAACTCGATATATCCTGGGACTCCATGGTGGAAGTTGAGGAAACTGTTCCGGACCTGTGGGGCAAGAAATGGGAAGAACATCTGGAAGCTGAAGCCAGTGCAAGCACACTGGGTTTCTAAATGATGCCATCAGTTGATCGATCTTCCGCACTTGGCATTTGGATAATTTATCTAACAACAAAAAACAGAAAATAAGCCCGGCATAAATTGCCGGGCTATTCTCTTGCTCAAGGAACAGAATCAATGCAACTTACGGACATCGCACCCTTAAAAATATGGATTGAACTCGAACAAAAAATCAATGCACGCTCCGGTCTGAATGCTTCTGTATTTGATGTCGACGGGGTGCGCATTACGGATTTTAAACGCTGGGCCAACAAACTCTGCCCGGTTATCAAAGCCGATCAAAGGGGCCAGGACTACATTTGCGCCGTTGCCCATCAAAATATCGCTGCTCAGGCGCAACGGTCGCGTCAAGCGGTCATCGCCGAATGTGATGCCGGGTTGATGAAACTTGTGGTTCCTATTTTTGTCAATGGTGAATTTTTAGGAGTCGCCGGTGGTTGCGGATATATATTGGGCGACGGAGAAGTCGATACGTTTATGGTCAACAAAACCATCGGCATTGCAGAAGAGAAACTAATCGATCTAGCCGATGACATTCCGGTGATGACCCCGGAGCAGGCCGAATCACACACCAAGTTTATCCAGGTTGAAATCGACCAAATCTTAAAAGAATACGAAAACAGGTTATAAATCGACGTTAATTTCATTCTGACAGGAGATCGCAATGGCTCTATTGAGGCCCGATCAGTTTGAAGAGAGTCTGAAATTGATGAAACCAAGGGTATTTATGAATGGGAAATTGGATTGGAAAGCAAGTTAAAACGTCGATTGCCGATATGATATCATAACTTTTCAGGAGTCTCCCCGGGCTGGTAGATGAAAAGGAAGATGATATGAAGATACGGAAAATAACATCATTAACTGCCTCGTTGGCATTTGTTCTGATGGTTCTGACCAGTATTATTGCATACATCACCCCCCAGGGTCGGGTCGCCTATTGGGCGGACTGGCGCTTATGGGGGCTGACCAAAACGGATTGGGGAAACATACATATCAACCTGGGCCTGCTGTTTCTGATCGCATTGTTTTTGCATATCTATTACAACTGGAAACCGCTCATATCTTATCTCAAAAATAAGGCCAAACAGATCAAAGTGTTTACCCCTGAGTTCAACTCAGCGCTGGTCATTGTAATTGCATTCGTTGTTGGCACACACTTTTTGGTGCCACCCTTTAGCTGGGTTATGTCGCTGAATGCGCATTTCAAGGATAGAGGCGCCGAGAAATTCGGCGAACCGCCTTACGGACACGCCGAATTATCTTCGCTACGAACATTTACCCAAAAAATGAATCTTGACCTTGCAAAAAGTATGGAACTGCTTGATAAAGCAGGATACGCCGTTGAAAATAGTGATATGACATTAAAAATAATCGGGCGTCAGTACAATATCGCTCCCCAATCGATTTATGCAACGATCAAAACGGCGGGAATTATCACTGCCCAAAAATCGGAGAGCAGTAGCGGTCTGCCAGAATCGGCCCCGCCGGGAACCGGCAAACTTACGCTGGCCCATTTTTGTACTCAATTTGACCTGAACCTAAAATGGGTCGTCCGTGAATTAAAAAAGCAGGGAGTTGACGCTTCCGAGGAGTTGACCCTGAAAAAAATCGCGGTTCAAAATAAAACCACACCAACCGATCTATATGAACGAATTAGAAACATCGTCAAAAAATAAAGCCAAAATTTTCAAATATTGAGTTTCGCCTCTGCTTGCGAATCTTTCCCGTATTGCAAACGGGCAATTTTTTATCTCCTTATCTAACCTAACCATCAAAGCCGCACCGGTTTTCAATCTTGCACCCGTGATGAGAAAGGAAAATAAAATTGACGATTCCAGGCAATCTACTGACCACCGCCATGGCGGTTATGCCGCATACCGATGTAGCGCGCGCCCTCGAGGTCGCCTTGTCGCTGGATGTGCCGTTCTGGCCGCAGCTGCCCAATTACCGTTACTATGAAGATCTCCGAATTTCCTTCCAATTCTGTCGGCCCGGCACGTTTCTACGAATGCATTGATTTTTTTTTTGGATATGATAAGCATAAATTCCTGGAAACATCATCATTAAAAAGCGTCATCTATAATCGATAATGGTTGTATGCGCAGTTCTTCAAAATATTACCGGGATTAACAACGACGGTTTGACATTCGTTACAAATCCCAAACCTAAAAAGGAGGCATTATGAAAGGAACACGCATTATTGTAATTATGACCCTGTGTATCGTACTGGCTGTTCCGCTTTCCGTGACAGCG